>SVJT01000061.1 GCA_015068865.1 Oscillospiraceae bacterium
CTTATCTGAAGAAGACAAGGACAAACTGAACAAAACTGACGATTCTAACAGTATTCAGAATCAAAAATCAATGCTTTTGCAGTATGCTATGCAACAGGGGTGGGAAGTTTATAACATTTACAGTGATGACGATTATGCAGGCGCTGACAGAAAGAGACCTGAATTCAATCGCCTGATCCAGGACGCTGAAGACGGAAAATTTGATATTGTGCTATGTAAGACACAGTCGCGATTCACTCGTGAGCTTGAGCTTGTTGAAAAGTACATACATGGACTGTTTCCGCTTTGGGGTGTCAGATTTATTGGATTGGTAGACAACGCCGATACCGATATCAAGGGTAATAAAAAAGCAAGACAGATAAACGGTCTTGTTAACGAATGGTTTCTTGAGGATATGTCGGAAAGTATTAAAAGTTCGCTCACTATCAGACGACAGAATGGCCATCACATAGGAGCTTTTGCTCTTTTTGGCTATATGAAGGATCCGGATGTTAAGGGGCATCTGATTATTGATGAGGAAGCGGCAGAGATTGTACGCGATGTGTTCAGATTGTTTGTACAAGGGGTAAGTAAAACTAACATAGCCCGAATGCTCAACGAAAGAGGAATACCTAATCCAACAGAATACAAACGTCAACATGGTCTCAGGTATAAACAACCTGAATCTAAAAACAGTACCCTATGGAAGTACAGTGCTATATCATCTATGCTCACTAACGAGATGTATATAGGTAATATGGTTCAGGGAAAATACGGTAGTATTTCGTACAAAAGTAAAATAAACAAACCTCGTCCTAAAGATAAGTGGTACAGAGTAGAAGGCACTCACGAACCTATTATTGATCGTGAACTATGGGATGCTGTGCAGAGCAGAGTCGAAGAAAAATCGAAGCCCTTTGATAATGGAATGATAGGTATATTTGCCGGTAAGGTACGCTGTGCCTGCTGTAATTATACTTTGCGTTCTTCCAAGAGTCGAGGTGAACGTTATCTCCAGTGTTCAACAAGGTTTATGCACAAACAGGCATGCGATGGAGCATTTATCTCTGTAAAGAAACTTGAAAGCATTGTAATTGATGAACTGAATCGTATGTCGAGAGAATTTCTTGATGCGGATGAGGTTGCGCAGAAAATTGAGTTTGCAAAAGACCTTAAAGATAAGGTGAAGAAACTCAAAGCTGAGGTTGAAATGTACAAAAACCTTCTTAGCAAAGCATCCCATGCGATTTCTGAATGTTATGTCGATAAGTCAAACGGAGACATTGATATTGATGAGTACAATACAATCGTCAAGACTCTGAGGGATAACAAGATTAAATACGGTAAGATTATAGAAGATGATGAAAAACTGATTGATGAATTAAACAAACGTATTCTTGCCGGAGATAATCGTCGTGAATTGGTCGAGAAATATATGGATATAAAAGAGCTTGATCGTGAAACGGTCGAGACAATGATCGATCATATTGTTGTCGGAAGACGTATTCCGGGGACAAAAAATTACCCTGTTGAAATTCATTGGAACTTCTGAGGCAAGACCAAAAATTGCCGGTTTTGCCTCATGTTGTGCATAATGACATAGCAGGTAGAAAAAGCAAGTACAACAATTAAAAACGCTAAAAACCGCATAAAATAAGGGTTTTCGGCATTTCGGTTTACACATGTTGTGCATATGAAATCGTGCCATCTGCTGCTAAGTCCTCTACAAGGTCCGCAATGGGGTCGCCTTTCACGGCAAAACTCATAGAAGTAAATGCCTGACCACCGGCTGAAACGGGCCATACACCTTTGGCATGGTCTACATAGTAAAGAGCCAACGGACTGTTTTCGATTTCGGAAGTGGTAGCATTCTTTGTCAGCTGATGCACTAACGTTGCCACCATCTCTAAATGCGCCAGTTCTTCCGTGCCAATATCCGTTAAAATTGCTTTTGCCACATCGTCATCCATAGAATAGCGCTGAGACAGATACCGCATAGAGGCACCCATTTCACCGTCCGGTCCACCGTATTGGCTGATGATGAAGTTAGCAAGTTTGGGGTTTGGTCGTTTTATATTGATGGGGAATTGTAATTTTTTTTCATATTGCCACATAAACGATTGGAACCTCCTTTAATTTTCCCAGGGCCATGGACTTTTAATCCATTCCCAATCGGTTTTAGATGTTACCTCTGCATTGGTTAAAGGACCGAAATTCTCTTTATAGAATTTGCGGAGCTCTTTTAACTCTGCTGTTATCTCGTGGTATTTTGCCAGTGCTTTTTGGTTATCGGGATGTGTATCCAAAAACAGCACCAGTTCGTTTTGTGTAAAAGAAAGCGCCATAATTTGTTTTAAAACGCGGTCTTTATTTCTGTCATAACTTAGCATATTCTTCCTCCTTTTTAACCGACCTTAGGGCCGTACACCGATATAGGCAAATCAAGTTCTACAAAGAGAGTACCTCTTTCTAAAGCCTCTTCCGGTGAATAGTATTCGCTGAATTTTTGTACCGGCACATAAGCATAACCGGTGCGCTCATATAATGGATAACGTTCTTCTGTCATATTTTTCATCCTTTCTGAATTGATAATAGTGGGTCTTTCTAATTTCATACTATGCAAAAAAGATGAAAATGTGCGTTATTCTGACGAAAAATAGATTTTTTGCTGTTGTTCTTGACAAAAAAACAACAGTGTGCTACAATAAATTCGATGCATTGATTTGGAGACGCGTCAGAACAACACGTATGTGTTGTTTTGGCGCGTTTTTTTATTTGCTTTTTTAGAAAGAAGGATGGATTTATGTTTGACGTTGCTATTATTGGTGCCGGTGTGGTAGGCGGTATGATTGCACGTGAATTGAGCCGATATCAGCTCTCGGTTTGTATTCTGGATAAGGAAAATGATGTGAGTATGGGAGCAAGCCGTGCCAATTCTGCCATTGTTCATGCAGGTTTTGATGCAAAAGAGGGCAGCCTGAAGGCAAGATTCAACGTTAAAGGCGCTACCATGATGCCGACAGTATGTGAAGAATTAGGCGTACCGTATATAAACAACGGTTCTTTGGTTATCGGCTTTAACGATGAGGACAGGAAAAATCTTAACACTCTGTTAAAACGCGGAAAAGCCAACGGTGTAAAAGAGCTTCGGATCGTGGAACGAGAGGAATTAAAGAAAATGGAGCCCAATGTTTCTAATGATGCAATTTGTGCTTTATATGCTCCAACGGGTGCCATTACGTGTCCTTATGAACTGACGGTAGCCGCAATTGGCAATGCCATGGATAATGGTGCGAAACTGTATCTTAATTTTGAAGTATCTGAGATTCGAAAAACAGATTTTGGTTTTAAAATCTTCTCGAAAGACAATGCAATCGAAAGCCGTTTTGTGGTAAATGCTGCCGGTGTTTATGCTGATAATATTGCCGGCATGGTAGGGGATTCTTCTTTTGCCATTCATCCGAGAAGAGGAGAGTATATTCTTTTGGATAAGGAATGCGGGAGCATCGTCAGCCATACTATTTTCAGAACACCAAGCCAAAAGGGCAAGGGCATTTTGGTTTCACCCACAGTAGACGGCAACTTGCTGACAGGTCCCACGGCGGAGGATATAGAAGATAAAGAGGATCGTCAGGTTACATCAAGTGGTTATAACTCGGTTTTGAGGCAAGCACAGGAAGATGTACAGGGAATTGTTTTTCAAAGGACAATTACATCTTTTTGCGGCCTCCGCGCTGTGGGCAATACAGGGGATTTCATCATCAATGTGCCGGTTAGTGGTTTTGTGAATGTAGCTGGTATTGAATCGCCGGGGCTTTCAGCTTCGCCGGCGATTGCGGAGTATGTGGCGGAGCTTTTGCAAAACGAAGGTTTAACTTTAAAAGAAAATCATGATTTTAATCCTGTCCGCAAGCCGTTTAATGCTTTTCGAAGGGCGAGCTTGGAAGAGAAAAATGCTATGATTCAAAAGGATAAAGCTTATGGCAAAATTGTCTGCCGCTGTGAGAGAGTCACAGAAGGAGAAATTTTAGAAGCCTTACGTACCAACCCCAAAGCCAGAGATTTAGACGGTGTGAAACGGCGGACAAGAGCACAAATGGGGCGGTGCCAGGGGGGCTTTTGTATGCCTTATATAGCGGAGATGATTGCTAAGGAACAAGGCATACCCTTTGAACAGGTTACTAAACGGGGTGGCAGGTCTTATGTGACAGTGGGGAAAACCAAGGAGGATGCAGAATGAAGGAACTGGTGATTATCGGCGGCGGCCCGGCAGGTCTTGCTGCGGCCATTGCGGCCTATGAAAACGGTGTACGCGATATTTTGATTTTAGAACGGGATAAAGCATTAGGCGGCATTTTGCGGCAATGTATTCACAACGGTTTTGGCTTACATACCTTTGGTAAGGAACTGACGGGACCGGAATACGCCTGGGAATATATACAAAAAGTAGAAGAACTGGGGATTGAATATAAACTGAATACTATGGTTTTAGAGGTAACAGAAAGCAAAGAGATTGTGGCCACCAACGAGCAGGACGGTATCTTTATGCTGCAGGCAAAAGCAGTGATTCTGGCTATGGGTTGTCGCGAACGTCCCCGGGGAGCCTTGTCCATTGCTGGAGAAAGACCGGCGGGGATTTACAGTGCCGGCACAGCACAAAAACTGGTGAATATGATGGGATATCTACCGGGACGGGAAGTGGTGATTCTGGGCTCCGGCGATATTGGACTGATTATGGCTCGCCGTATGACTTTAGAGGGCGCGAAAGTGCACGCCGTTTGCGAACTGATGCCCTATTCCGGTGGGTTGGCACGTAATATTGAGCAATGCCTGAATGATTTTGATATTCCCTTATATTTAAGTCACACGGTTGTGCAGATTAATGGTAGGGAACGGGTCGAGGGCGTAACGGTTGCAGAGGTTGATGAAGCCAGACGACCCATTGCCGGTACGGAACGGTATTTTCCCTGTGATACACTGTTGTTAGCTGTTGGCTTAATTCCTGAAAATGAGCTTTCCAAAACAGCAGGCGTTCAACTGGACAAAGTAACCGGTGGTGCCGTGGTGGATGAGAAACGCCAAACGAATATTGCGGGTATTTTTGCCTGTGGGAACGTACTTCATGTGCATGATTTGGTAGACTATGTATCCGATGAAGGGGCAATAGCCGGTAAAAATGCGGCTGAATATATACAAAACGGCTTAAAACAAGATATGTTGGTAGAACTTTCGCCCGGGGCAGGTGTTCGCTATACCGTACCTCAGGTCATCAGTAAGCGTGAGGATGTGACGGTGTATTTTAGGGTACAGGATGTTTTACGTAATGCTTGTGTGCAGGTGTATCACGGTGAAGAAGTGATTTATACCAAAAAACGGACAAAGGTTGCGCCGGGCGAAATGGAAAGTATTGTTTTACGAAAAGACCTACTTCCGGACAGCGGCAAACTCACACTTAAACTGGAGGTGCTTTTATGAGAGAATTAACTTGCATCATCTGCCCCATCGGCTGTTCTTTAACGGTTCAATTTAAAAATGGTTGTTTTCAGTCTGTAACGGGAAACCGTTGTCCGAAAGGGGCGCAATATGCTGAAGATGAGTGTACTCATCCCAAACGAACCGTCACAACCACTGTGCGGACAGAGAATGGCAGAGTACTGTCAGTAAAAACTGATGTTCCCATTCCTAAGGAACATATTTTTGATTGCATGAAGATGATCAATGGTGTAAAATGTTCCTTGCCAATTACTGTTGGTGATGTTATAATAGAAAATGTGTTTGGAAGTCGCGTGGTAGCAACACAGAATATGCAAAAACAGGGTGGTGGGCAGCATGAGTAAACAGAAGATTATTGCGGCTGTACGGTCAGAAGAAGAGTTTTTAACGGCGTTACAATCAAAATTATCCATTGTTTTTTGGTTAACACCTAATTTGCTGACAGTGGCAGACTATGTGTCCCGTGCTCATAAAGCCGGCAAAAAACTGTTTGTGCATATGGATCTGGCAGAAGGAATTGGCAAAGACCGTGCAGGAATGCAATTTTTGAAGGCGATAGGCGTTGATGGGATTATTACCACCAGAAGTAACATTGTTAAGATGGCCCGGGAACAGGGCTTGTTTACCATTCAACGGTTTTTTGTTGTGGATTCACAATCGCTGGAGACTGCCATTGAAATGGTGAAAAGCTCTAAGGCCGATATGCTGGAGGTGCTGCCCGGTGTGGTACCCAAAGTGATTACAACATTAAAAGAGAAGCTGGCAATATCCATTATTGCCGGTGGCTTGATTGAAACAAAAGAAGAGTTGCAAATGGTGCTTGATAGCGGTGTGTTCGCTGTTTCTACAGGACACATTGACTTTTGGAAATAACGAGGGGGAGGAAAATGTTTCAAGTTGCGGCAACTGACATTGAACGATTAAAGAATAAAAAAATGTTCCTTTTGGATATGGACGGAACAATTTATTTGGATGATGATTTATTTGACGGTGTGTTGGAGTTTTTGGATTATATTAAATCTGTTGGCGGAAAATATATGTTTTTAACCAACAATTCGTCTAAAAGTGTGACAAAATATATTGAAAAACTGGCGAAGTTGGGCATCCGTTCTGATGCGTCAGATTTTCTAACATCTACCGACGCCACTGCACTGTATCTGCAAAAATGCGACTATAAAAAGATTTATGCCTTTGGCACGAGCTCCTTTAAGGCGCAGCTTGCTGATAGCGGTTTGCCCATTACGGATGTGCTGGAAAATGACATTGATTGCCTTTGCATGGGCTTTGATACAGAGCTTGCTTTTCAAAAGCTAGAGGATGCCTGTATTTTATTAAATCGTGGGGTAGATTATATCGCCACCAATCCCGATTGGGTTTGCCCTACCTGGTATGGCTTTGTGCCGGATTGTGGTTCTGTGGCGGAGATGCTTTATAATGCCACCAAGCGCCGACCGAAGTTTATTGGTAAGCCCCAGCCGGAAATGATTCTTCTGGCTATGGAATATACCGGCTTTTCAAAAGAAGAAACCATTATGTTCGGCGACAGACTCTATACGGATATTAAAAGCGGTGAAAACGCCGGTGTCGATACCGTATTTGTGCTAAGCGGAGAAGGAACAATGGAAACACTGAAGGAAACTGATGTGAAACCGACCTATATTTTTGAAAATATTAAAGAATTTTACGAAACGGTTTGCAGATAAATGAACAGAGCCAATGACTTTTGTCATTGGCTCTGTTCATTTTTTATAATAATGTCATTTGCTCTCCCGGTGCATCTTCCGGTTTTAAGTAAGCACCGCGGGCCGGGATGTTGCGTGTTCTGTAATAATCAAAATCCGTAATGGCTACTTCATCTAAAGCGTTAATCTTTGCTAAAATACTGCCTTTTTTCGGCGTCAGCACCTGAACACCCTGTGTGCTTCTGGTGGATTTAACAGGAATTTTTGACGTATCAAAAATTAAAACCTTGTTAATGTCGCTCATGGCCATCAACTCTGTATCCTGCATTAAGAAGCGGATATCTGTCACCGGCACTTTTTCATAGAATGCATTAGCCAGTTTTTTGCGGTTGGTTTTGGTCTCGTAGCTGGAAAGGGGCACTTTGGCAATTTTACCGTTTTCAAAAGCAAAGAGCATAAAGCCTTCATATTTTTCGGTAACAACCATATAGAGAATTTTCTCATCCTGCTCCATGCCTAACAAGTTGGGCAAGTATTCACCTAATGCACTTGCTTTGGTATCCGGTAAATCATAAACCTTCATTTTGTAACAATTCTGCTTGCTGCTGAAGAATAGGACTTCGTTTTTATTGGAGCCTTCCCATTCGCAGAGCATCTTGTCGTCTTCTTTTAATTTTTGGTCAGAGCTTGCACGAAGTGAAACCAATGTGATTTTCTTCACATAGCCTTGCTCGGTTAAGAAGAGCTTTACATTATAGTCTTCAATAAAGCTTTCCACCTCAGGAAGAGCCGCATCTTCACCCTGGATGATTTCTGTTCGGCGCTCTTTACCGTATTTCTTCATTAAAGCGGTTAATTCAGAGATAATCAGCTTTTTCATAGCCAAGTTGCTGGCTAAAGTGGACTGAATATCGGCAATTTCAGCTTTCAGCTGGTCAATATCAGCCAAACGCTTTAAAATGTATTCTTTATTCAAGTGGCGCAACTTAATTTCTGCAATAAACTCGGCCTGAATGCTGTCGATCATAAAGCCGGCCATTAAGTTGGGAACAACTTCACTTTCTGCTTCGGTGTCTTTGATGATTTTAATGGCTTTATCGATATCCAGAAGAATTTTCTCTAAACCTAACAAAAGATGAAGACGGTGCGTTTTTTTATCCAGATCAAATTCCAGACGGCGCTTAATGCAGGAAAGACGGAAGCTGGTCCATTCCTTCAAAATTTCGCGAACACCCATAACTTTGGGTTTTCCGTCAATCAGGATATTAAAGTTACAACTGAAAGAATCCTCTAACGGTGTTTGACGGAACAAACGAAGCATTAATTTTTCAGGGTCAGTGCCGCGCTTTAAGTCGATGGTCAGCTTCAGACCGGAAAGGTCTGTCTCGTCACGCAAGTCTGCAATCTCACGGATTTTGCCCTGTTTTACCAGCTCGATGATTTTATCCATAATGGCTTCCACAGCGGTGGTGTAGGGAATTTCATAAATCTCAATGCAGTTATTCTGTTTATCGTACCGATATTTGGAGCGTACTTTAAAGCTACCACGACCGGTACGGTAAATTTCATCTATTTCTGCCTGATTATAAATCAACTGACCGCCGGTGGAAAAGTCCGGCGCAATCAACGTTTTGGAAAGGTCACATTCAGCATCCTTTAAGTATGCAATGGTGGTCTGGCACACTTCGTTCAAATTGAAGGAACAAATGTTAGAGGCCATACCAACGGCAATACCCTGATTGGGGTTAATCAGAATGTTAGGGAAAGCTGTGGGGAGCAGTGTGGGCTCCTGCAATTCACCGTCATAGTTATCAACGAAGTCAACAGTATTTTTATCGATGTCACCGAAAATATCATTACAGATAGTATCCAATTTAACTTCGGTATAACGGGCGGCAGCATAGGCCATATCACGTGATTCCTGCATACCAAAGTTACCCTTTGAATCCACAAATGGATGGAGAAGGGCACCATTACCTTTGGTTAAACGTACCATAGTTTCATAAATGGCCGCGTCACCATGAGGGTTTAGCTTCATGGTCTGACCCACAACATTGGACGATTTGGTTCTGGAACCGGTAATCAGATTCATTTTATACATAGTGTATAAAAGCTTTCTGTGAGCTGGTTTAAAACCGTCAATCTCCGGAATGGCACGGGAAATGATAACACTCATGGCATAGGGCATATAGTTGGTCTCTAGTGCCTGGGTTATATTTTGTTCAATATAATTTTCCTGATTCATGGATTTCTCCTTCGTCAAAGTATTTATTACATATTATAATTGTCCGGTTAAATCACGCACCACGTGGGAGGCAATTAAAAGACCAGCCACCGGCGGAACAAAAGCAGTGCTGCCGGGTGTTCGCTCTTCCTCCTGAAAAGCCGGATCGGGTTTTAACGGTTTTTCAGGAGAGTAAACCACCGTCAGTTTCCGGCAACCTCTCTTTTTTAGCTCCGTCCGCATCACGCGACACAGAGGACAAACAGAGGTCTTATACAAATCAGTTATTTCTAACAGTTCCGGTCTTACTTTATTGCCGGTGCCCATACAACTAATGATAGGAATATTCAGTGCCTGAGCTTTTAAAACAATATCAATCTTGGCTGTTACGGTATCAATGGCATCTATTATATAATCGTAATCATCCGAAATGATATTCTCTGATTCGGGGAGATAAAACATATCATATAATGTAAGCTTGCAATCCGGATTAATGGAAGCGATTCTTTTCTGTATGGCTTCGGTTTTTTTCTTACCAATGGTTTCTTCTGTGGCAATAATCTGGCGGTTCAAATTAGAGATGTGAACGGTGTCAGCATCCACTAACGTCATAGAACCAACTCCGGAACGAGCTAATGCTTCTGCAACATAACCCCCGACACCGCCCAAACCGAACAAAAGAATGCGAGCATTTTTTAATCGCTCCATTCCATCGCTACCTAACAACATATAGGTTCTGGAAAACCGGTCAATCACAATATATCGTCCTTCTATCTTAATATAAATATGAAAGCATTTAATAATATTGTAACCCCGATTTGCAAATTTGTCAAACAGTATTTTAAAAAGTTAGAAAAACGTTGATTTTTTATTAAAAAACAAAGAAAAAACGAGTATTTAAGTTATAAATTAAAATAATCAATGGATTTGGTCATTTTTGCGTTTGCAAAAGATGTCAAATGGTCGTATAATAAACAAGTCGCGTCACGAGGGAGACCTCAAAACAGCGACTGCGAACCTTGAAAATTGAACAGAGCAGGCTCTTATAAATTCATTTGAGTAATTTTGGATGATAACATTTATTTTAGTCAGTTTTTGACTGGCTGGGAGATTTTAAGTTCCCGATAGGGAGTTTAAGATACAAACTTTTTAGAGAGTTTGATCCTGGCTCAGGACGAACGCTGGCGGCGTGCCTAACACATGCAAGTC
>SVJT01000062.1 GCA_015068865.1 Oscillospiraceae bacterium
ATATTTGATACAATATGTAGTGCGACTGAAGAAAGACAAGCTGAATCCCGCGAGCTGGCACAAACGGTTGACGTTATGCTGGTGTTGGGAGGGCAAAACAGCTCGAACACACAAAAGCTGTATCAGATTTGTAAGAGCGTTTGTCCGGAGGCCTATTGTGCAGAGTCCATTGATGCACTGGGCAGCCTTTCGCCCTTTCAAAATAAAAAAGTCGGAATTACTGCCGGTGCTTCAACACCTGCAGTCATAATCAAGGAGGCTATCAACAAAATGGAAAACCAAGAGAAAGACTTTGCAACATTATTAGAAGAATCCTTAAAAGCGATTCACACCGGTGATGTTGTAACAGGTACCGTAATCGAAGTAGGTCCCACAGAAGTAATTGTGGACTTGGGCGTAAAGCAGGACGGTATCATCCCCGCATCTGAAATTTCAGATGACCCCAACTTAACCCCGGAGGATATTGTTAAAGTAGGAGATGAAATTCAGGGTTTCGTTGTCCGTGTTAACGACGTGGAAGGCAAAATTACACTTTCCAAAAAGAAGCTGGATTCCTATAAAACATGGGATGCTATCGTAAAAGCTTCTGAAGAAGGTACCATTCTGGAAGGGAAAGTGGACGGCGTTGTAAACGGCGGCGTAATCGTTACATATAAGAGTTTCCGTGTATTTGTCCCCGCTTCTTTAGCGAATGACCGTTACCTGTCCGATTTAAACGAACTGGTTGGTAAGGTTGTTCCTTTCAAAATCATTGACATCAATGAAAGAAGAAGACGGATCGTCGGTAACATCAAGGCTGTATTAACCGCACAGAAGCAGGAACTGGAAGGCGCTTTCTGGGCTGAAGCTGAAGTTGGCAAGAAATATACCGGTATTGTAAAATCCTTAACAAGCTTCGGTGTATTTGTTGACATCGGCGGTGTTGACGGTTTAGTTCACATTTCTGAACTGAGCTGGTCCAGAATCAAACATCCTTCTGACGTTGTCAGTGTTGGTGACAGCATTGAAGTTTACATAAAAGATATTAACGAAGAAACCAAGAAAATTTCTCTGGGTTACAAAAACCCTGCAGAAAATCCTTGGGAAATCGCTAAAGCTAAATTAAACGCAGGCGATGTGGTTAAGGTTAAAATCGTTCGTATGCTGCCCTTCGGCGCATTCGCTGAAATCCTGCCCACCGTTGACGGTTTGATTCACATTTCTCAGATTGCTAACAAGCGCATCGAAAAACCCCAGGACGAGCTTTCCATCGGCCAGGAAGTTGATGCTAAGATTGTTGACATTGACTGGGAAAACAAGAAGATTGCTCTGAGCATTCGTGCACTGCTGCCCGAACCGGAAGTTGCTCCCGTAGAAGAAGCCGCTGAAGCAGCTGAAGATGCTGAGCCCACTTCTTACACTGAAGAAGTTTCTTCCACCATCGGCGATGCTGTTGGCGTTGAAACAACTGAAGAATAAGTTTAAAATTTTTAACGGACCTGCCAAAATGGCAGGTCCGTTTTTTGTGCAAAAAGTGGAATGAAAAACATCATTCCACGATTAAGTTGAAAACTGGTGTTGCAATAAAATGTCGGTTCAAAATATTTCAAACAAGTGCATCATAAACAGCATGCTCAAAATTCATCGCAGATTGGCCATCTCCGCGAACATCAATGTGTGAGTTTTTCATATAAACGCATGCAATGTTGTTTTCAGGATCAATCCAGAAATGAGTACCATATGAACCGCTCCAACCATAAGAGCCTAAGGGCAAAATGCTCTCGTCATTTTCGGTAACAACACGGACGCCAAGGCCCCGGTTAAAATTACCCGGCAAATCTTCTTTTGTTACATGAGGGTGAGAAAGCAATTTGAGTGTTTTCTCAGATATTATTTGTTTGTTTTCAGTTTTTCCATTATCTAAAAGCATAGTGACAAAATGTGCATAATCAGGCAGGGTTGAAACAAGTCCTGCACCTCCAAGATTATGACCAAAGGGATAATCACCAAATACGCAACCTTCAAAAGTTTTTCCAATAATCCTCTTTTCATCTTTTTTATCATGCATTGCAATGATTCTTAACATTTGTTCCGAGGTTGGAGAAAAGGTTGTATCCTTCATCAGGCAGGGGTTAAAAAGCTCACGTTGAAGAAATTCTTCAAAATCTTCCCCTGTAATAGTTTCAATGATTTTAACAAGGACATCAAAGGCAGCAATCGCGCTATAAACCTGCTTTGTAAATGGATTAAAATCAAGACCTGCTTTTGCAAAAAAGTTTACGGTATCATTGACTGTTTTTTTATCTTTATCACACATTTGAAAAGATTTTGAATTACCTATACCGGATGTATGTGTTAGCAGATGTAAGACAGTCATATCTGTTGTTGCTATGCCAAGATCTGTCCCGTCAGCTGTGGTAATATGTATATCTTTAAATTCCGGTAAAAATTTTTTAACAGGATCATTTAATGAAAGCATTCCTCTGTCAACTAGAATTAAAACGGCTATAGCAGTGATAGGTTTGCTCATAGATGCAATCCGGTATATTGTATGGTCGTTTACAGATTTCTTTTCATTTGGACCCATCACACCGAAATGTTTCTTGAAAACCTCTTGTCCGTTTTGTATCACAACATAAGATGAGCCAAAGACGTTGTCATTCTCTAAATCATATTTTGCAATTTCGTGTATGTTATATTCTAATTTACAGCTATCCAATAATCGCATTTGATTGCCTCCCCAAAACGTGTTATTTTGGATAAATTATATCACTGAATGAATGATTCGTCAAGGTGAAGGAAAAGACTCTAACAAAAAGAGGTCGCTTCATGCATCTACCCTATTCTCCATCTCCTTGACTTGTAGTTCATTATTTGATATCGACACAGGGGGGCGGTTCTCTTGTGTTATAAATTGACTTAAAATCGAGGAATGATTTTGGTCATTCCTCTTTTTTTGTATCAAATTCTCTGCCACTTTTATTTTTTCCCTACTCCATTATAAAGAAAACTGCATTTTTCTCAATTTTAATATTGAATATTTATAAAACCTAATGTATAATAGAATAGTTAAATACTTTTTTACAATCAGGAGGCTATTATGGCAGATTGGAAACTTTACACACCGGAGGGAACGCAGGATATTCTCCCCCGTCAGTGTGCTGATAAAATGAAAATGGAGTCCGCTATCAGCGAAGTCTTTGAAGGCTTTGGCTATCAGGTGGTGGAAACTCCTGTTTTGCAGTTTTATGATGCATTCGATACCCAGAGCGGTAAAATTCCGCAGGAAATGATGTTTAAGCTCTTTGATGCACAGGGTCGCATTTTAGTTCTGCGTCCGGACATTACCACCTGTCTTGCCCGTATGGTAGCTTCTAAATTAGATGACGGCGTATATCCCAAGCGCCTCTATTACTGCGGTAAAGTCTTCCGCTTTATTGATGAGTTTGCTTCCGGTCAGCGTGAATTCTGTCAAGCCGGTATTGAGCTTTTTGGTGCTAAAAGTGATGTGGCTGATGCTGAAGTCATCGCCTGCGCTATTGAAGCCCTCTTTGCTACCGGCTTAGAACGGTTCCAGATAGAAATCGGTCAGGTGGAATTTTATAAGGCTGTTGTCTCTCAAGCAGGTCTTGATGATGTTGAAGCAGAAGAGCTCCGCGCTTTAATTGATAAAAAAGATGCTTTGGCCATCAGCGAATTTGTTAAGGATAAAAAGATTGAAAAAGGTCTGGCTCAGTTATTGGAAGAACTGCCTACCCTCTTCGGCGGCATTGATGTACTGGAGCGCTTAGACCGTTCTTTGTTGAATGAGCAAGCCTTAGAAGCGTTAGATAATCTGAAGAATATTTATACCTTGCTGGTCGGCTACGGCTACGAGGATTACATTTCCATCGACCTGTCTTTGGTACAGGGCATTAACCGTTACACCGGTATGATTTTTAAAGGCATTACCCACGGCATTGGCTACTCTGTTTGTGCCGGTGGTCGTTACGACGGTTTAACCGGCGATTTCGGCAACAGCTTAAGTGCTGTTGGTATGGCCATTGGTACTGACCGTTTGTTAACGGTTCTGTCCCGTCAGAATCTGTTAGAACCAGCCACCGGTTCCGAATTTTTGGTTGCCGGCAAGGATACTGCACTCTGCTATCAGGTAGCCACCGCTCTGCGTGATTGCGGTTATAGCGTTCAGCAAGCTCTTTGCGGTGAATCAGAAGCCGAGTTAAAGGCTTACGCCAAGGCAAACAATATTCAAGGTGTTCTCACCATTATGGATGATAACACCGCCTCCATTTACAATCTGGAGCTGGATGAAACCACAGAGGTGGATTTAGACGAATTACTCGCCGAGGATGACTGTCATTGTCACGATGAGGATTGCCACTGTGATGACTGTAACGGAAAGGACTGAGATAGAATGGAATATATTACAATTGCTTTAGCCAAAGGTCGTTTGGCTGATTTAACCGTTGACCTTTTAGAACAGGCCGGACTGGATGTTCACGAATTGCGTGAAAAATCCCGTAAGTTGATTTTCACCGATGAAAAGAACAAGTTTAAGTTCATTCTGGTGAAAGCCAGCGATGTACCTACCTATGTGGAATACGGTGCGGCTGATATCGGCGTTGTGGGGCGCGATACCCTGCTGGAGGCCGGCAAGGATATGTACGAAATGATTAACTTAGGTTTTGGTGCCTGCCGTATGTGCGTAGCAGGACCAAAAGAACTTGCCGGACATTTAGACGAAATTCACAATATGCGGGTGGCCACCAAATATACACAGATTGCCAAAAACTATTATCACCACGTGAAAAAGCAGTCTGTAGAAATCATTAAACTGCACGGTTCTGTAGAACTGGCTCCCCTGGTTGGTCTTTCCGAAGTGATTGTGGATATCGTGGAAAGCGGCAAAACCTTAAAGGAAAACGGCTTAGAGGTGTTGGAAGAAGTTTGCGATTTATCTGCCCGTCTGGTCGTAAACCGCGTTAGCATGAAGATGGAATCAGAACGAATTTTAAACCTTGTCAACACCATTAAAACTCTTTTGGCTCAGTGAGGTACATACATGATTGCAATTATAAATTACGACGCCGGCAATCTGCGCAGCGTTGAAAAAGCATTTTTATATCTGGGGGAAGATGTCACCGTGACAAACGACCCCAAAGACATTCTTTCCGCCGACCGGGTTGTGCTCCCAGGTGTGGGTGCTTATCGCGATGCTATGGACAAGCTGAAAAACGCTGACTTGGTGGGTGTTGTGAAAGAAGTTATTGATAAAAAAACACCCTTTTTGGGCATTTGTTTAGGTATGCAGCTTATGTATGAATATAGCGAAGAGGGCGATGCCGAAGGTCTGGGTATTTTAAAAGGCACCGTGAAGCGCTTCCCTGCTGAATCTGGGCTGAAAATTCCACAGATTGGCTGGAATCAGCTGGAGGTGCAAAAGAAATCTCTCTTGCTCAAAGGCGCAGACTCTGCTCCCTTTGTCTATTTTGTTCATTCTTATTATGTAGATGCTGAGGATAAAAGCACAGTCTCCGCTACCGTGACCTATGGTGCCAAAGCTGATGTATTGGCGGAAACAGAGAACATTCACTTAACCCAGTTTCACCCTGAAAAAAGCAGCAGTGCAGGTCTTTTGATGCTGAAGAATTTTGCAACCGGAGAATAAACAATGAAAATATTATTACTCAGCGATACCCACGGCGATATTCTCCGCATTGAAGAGGTTTTAGACGAATGCGGCAAACCGGATTTGATTATCCATTGTGGAGATATTGATTCCGACTGTGATTATATTCAAAGAATTCTCCCTGCCGATGTGGCTTTTTTAGCCGTTCGTGGCAACAACGACTGGCACTCTGAAAGACCTTATTCTATGGTGCAGGAATTGGACGGAATTCGCTTCTATATTACCCACGGTCACCGCGAAAAAGTCAAAACAGGCTCAGAAGGGCTCATAAGAGCCGCTAAAATGCAAAATTGCTCCGTTGCCTTACACGGACATACCCACAGACCGTTACACGCTACAGAAGACGGAATTCAGGTGATTAACCCCGGTGCTCTGTCCTATCCCGTAACATCCTATGCTGTTTTATATACAGACAACGGAAAACTGACTGTTTATTTAAAGAAAATCTGAATACAAAAAAATCCCTTTGCTATTAAGCAAAGGGATTTTTTTGTATTATTCTAAAACATAAATTCTGGCCGGTCTGCGTCCAAATTGGATACATTCGGAATATGAGTTATAGAACAAGTCAATTTTCTTGCCTTTAATGGCGCCACCGGTATCACCGGCAATGGCATAACCATATGTCCATGAACCGTCAACAGCCTCAATATACAATTTAGAACCCATGGGAATCACACGGGGGTCAACAGCTATAATACCGTAAGCCGCTACTTTGCCGGAAGCTGTTCTGGCACCACTACGTGCTGTATAAGCCGTTGCTGTTCCGTCAATCACTTCTTTAACCTTTAATTCATCCGCAGAAGCGGGCACAATTTTGGCACCCTGAACGCCTTTTTCAACAATCGTATCCACCGGCTCTTTGGTCACCGTGCTGGAAAGGACTTCACGAGCAATTTCAACACCATCACGAGTGATGACTTTATAAGTTACCTCTTCGCTACCGTCTTCACCCTCCTGTACCACAACAGAGTGACTGGCACGAGCTTCATAGTTTGGTTTAATCACTGTGCCTTTTTCAATTACTTCTGTACAAACTTCCTCTGTTACGCAAACACGAAAAATCTGCACTTTCATTCCTTCTGAAACCGGAGTCTCCAAAACAGGCATAATTTCATCGTACTGACCCATAACCACACCACAATCGGCAAGTGCTTTGGATAAAACTGATTCACAACTGTAAATATCACGGGTTACGCCGTCAGCTGTTAACACAATTCGTTTAGCGCGCTCAATGACAATTTCATCACCTTCACGCAAAACAGAATCAAGAGACATTGAAATTCTGTCCCCGGAACGAAGACTGATATTTTGTTCTGCCAAAAATTCTTCAACATACATCCGGCTGGTGCTTACATTCATTTCACGACCGTCAACCCTTACGGTAACATCTTTAGGAACAACAAAACCGATCATGGTAATGCTGACTGCAAAAATCATAAACAATGTACAAATTGTTGCCAATATGTTATGGCGTGAAAAATTTTTAAATCTGTTAAACTTTTCCATCAATTTCATTCTAACACTTCCTCTCTTTTTTATCTTATGAAAAAAAGTTAAGAAAATACATAAAACTTATAACATAATTATTACAAAATTGTTTCATTTTTCGTAACGCACGGACTATTATAAAACATTTTCAGTCAAAAGTCAAACATTTTATCCTATTTAAGCAGATTTCATTCATACATTTTTTTCCAATTTGATACGTGTACCCTTTTCAAACCCCCACCTGTCAATGCATACACAAAAAACAGTTAAAAATTACCATTTTTTCGCATTTTTCCGTTTTTTGCTTTATTTTCATTGACCAAAAGGCCTGTTTATGATAAAATTAATATAAATTTTTTATCATTTTTTTGATTTTTTTGACTGTAAGAAAATAACTTTCAGGGAGGGATTTTTTATGGCATTGACGATCATTTTCGGCGAGTCCGGAACCGGAAAAAGTGAATATTGTATGTCCTCAATGCTCTCTCTTTCCCAAAAAGGAGCAAGGGTTTTGATGATTGTTCCTGAACAATTTGCCCATGCTGCCGAAAGCCGTTTAATTGAAAAAAACGGTTTTCTTTCTGAAGATATTATGGCCACATCTTTTAAGCGCTTGGCGCAGAAACAATTGCATAAAACCGGTATATTGAATAATAGCATCAGCCGCATCGGGAAAAGTATGCTGCTTTCACGCGCAGTTTTACAAAACGCCGATTCCCTGGTTTTATATCAAAAATCAGCATCAAAACCCGGTTTTATTGATGCAATGTTGAATTTCATCAGCGAATGCAAGCGTTCCGGCATCACTCCGGCTATGTTGACGGAAGCTAACCCTTGCGAAAACGATTATCTTACTTTAAAATTAAAAGAACTTTCTATTATATATAGTACATATCAGGATTCCTTATCCAAAGGATATATTGACAGCGATGATTACCTTTCTCTTTTGACCGAATATACGAAAAACACCAAAGCATTCCAAGGTGTTTATATTTTTATTGACGAATTCTTTCGTTTCACCCCGGCAGAATACAGTTGTATTCAGGCATTTTTAGAATCCGGTGCTGAAGTATTTGTTACTTTAGGCTCTAAAAACCAAACCTCAACCGGCATTTTTGAGCCCGTCTGCCAAACAGCCAAAGCATTACAAATAACGGCTGTAAAAGCCGGTGTTCCCGTGAATCTTCCTATTTATTTAGAAGAAAAGCATCGGTTTGCATCTGCCCCTGAATTAGCTCATTTTGAAAGTGAATATCATCGGTTTTCTCATAGGGAATATGCTGACACCACAAAAAACCTTTCCTTATATATATCGCCAAATCCATACACCGAGACACAGCTTTTGGCAACGAACATTTGTCGTGTTGTAAAAGAAAAAGGGTTGCATTATCGTGATGTTGCCATTATCGCCGGAAATGGGGAGCTTTACTCCGATATGATAAAAACGGTTTTTCCGTCATATGATATTCCTGTTTTCATTGATCAGAAGCGCTCTCTTTTATCGCATCCTATCATCATTATGCTGTTTTCTCTCTTGGATTTAATGTCGCGCGGTATTGAAACCGAATCTTTGCTTGCTTTTGCCAAAACCGGCTACAGCCCCTTACTTCGCGACGAAACAGATCTGTTGGAAAACTTTGCATTAGCCGGACGTTTACAGAAACAAGACTGGCTGAATGATGAACGGTTTTTACAACGAGCTGACTCTGTTTTCTACGAAACGAAAAGCATCGATGAAACCGGCACCGAAACCGCCGAAAAAATTCTTTCTATTCGCAATCGGTTGCTTTCTCCGCTTCTTGCGTTACGTTCTTCTCTTTCTGAAAGCCGTTTGGTTAAAGACCGTGCTACTGCTATATTTACCTTTTTTGAAAGCATTTCTTTATATCAAAAGGTGTCTGCTGAAATTGATTGTTTCGAAGCAGACGGAAAGCACCAGAATGCAGAAGAATTAGGTGAAATTTTTAATTTACTGATGAATTTATTAGACGAACTGGTGAATTGTTTAGGCAACGAAAAAATCGGTATGAACCGGTTGACCTCCATTATCTCTGCCGGTTTGTCTCAGTGCGAAACAGCCACTATTCCGCCCGGTAATGACCATGTCTTTTTCGGAGATATCAGTCGCTCCCTCATCAAAAATGTAAAAGCCTTGTTTGTTATCGGCGTTAATGACTCTTCTTTTCCGCCCCCTGCGCCTCAGGAAGGGATTTTAAAAGATTCTGAGCGCGCTATTTTAACTGAATACGGTTTAGAACCGGGACCGGACAGTAAGAAAATCACGTTGCACAACCAGTATGTTATGTATAATGCCCTTTGTACCTCCAGTGATATACTCACCTTCAGCTATCCGGTTGCTGATGTTGAGGGAAAGGGTCTTCGTCCTGCGCCTTTGGTTCAAAGACTACGTAAAATTTTTCCCAAACTTTCTGTTTTTGATTATCTGACTCAAGAACCTGAGGCCGATAAAGTCGTTGCCGGTCTCGCATCGGGTTGGCAATATATGCTGGAGCATTTTAACGAAAATACGCCTATCGTCTGTTCCTTAAAAAATATATTTGAAAACCATGCTGACTATCGTGATCGCTACTGTGCCCTTTTGCGAAGCTGCGACTATAAATCCCGTGTCTTAAATCTTTCCGACGAGGTGGCAACATCTTTATACGGCACAACGTTGTATAGTAGTGTAACACGGCTTGAACGTTTTGCCTCCTGTCCCTTTTCTTACTTTTTACAATACGGTTTAAAGGCAAAGGAACGGAAAATTTTAAAAATAGATACGCCGGATATCGGTAGTCTGCTCCACCTTCTTGTTGAACTTGCTTCAAAACGCATTGTAAATACCGGAAATAGCTTTGGCTCGCTGGATGATGACAGTATTATCCGCATTGCCGAAGAAACGGTTGATGAACTTCTCTCAACTCTGTTTATCACCAAGCTATATACAGAAAATCGCTTAGCAGCTTTAATTCGCAGACTAAAAGCATTGGTTACAAAAATGCTGCAAATCATTTGTACCCATGTGAGACGAGGCGAATTTGAGCCTTGCGCCTTTGAAGTTTCCTTTTCCGAAAACGGCAAACTCCCACCGGTTACCATTCAGCTCCCCACCGGTGAAAAAATTGTTTTAATCGGCCAAATCGACCGTATTGACACAGTGAAAAAAGATGCTTCTGTTTATATCAAAATAATCGACTATAAAACCGGCAATAAAGACTTTAAACTCAGTGAAATTTATAACGGACTGTCT
>SVJT01000063.1 GCA_015068865.1 Oscillospiraceae bacterium
CCGTTAAAAATTACATCTTCCATTTTGCTTCCGCGAAGTGTTTTAGCGCTTTGTTCACCCAAAACCCAGCGCACAGCATCGGAAATATTACTCTTACCGCTGCCGTTAGGACCGACAATCGCAGTAATCCCCTCGCTGAAACTCAGTTCTATATTGTCCGCAAAAGACTTAAAGCCTTGCATTTTTAAACCTTTTAAATGCATAAATGTACCTAACCTTTCTATCGGTTGTACCGTAAATCAAATATCTTGCAGAACAAATGTCCCGCTTTCCATAGCTTCATCCTGCAAAATCTGTATTTTTTTTAAACTAAACTCTTTTTGCAGCCGCTCCATGTTTTTTCTCTTTTGCCCACAAAGGATGGACACAAACCGTGGGTGAACTCGGATAGAAATTTTGTCAGTTGTTACAGAAATCATTTTTTCACGAAGATTTTCATAACAAACATCACTTAAAACCAACTCACCAAACGCAGGATGAAACGGTCCTGCCACAATATCTGCCGGATTCATATCCAAAAGACCCATACGAATGACTTCTATATTTCGTTTCGTATAAAAACGATATAGCTGACTGCATTGCCGAACAGCCTCCTCCACAGAAAGCGGCTCATAGCGCCCCTCTTTGTAGAGTGTAGAAAGACCTGTGTCACGAATTACCAGAGTGGGATATATTCTAACGCAATCAGGTGACAACAAAGCAAATTCCTCAGCAGTTTGCATCGTCTTTTCAAAGGAATCCCCGGGCAGACCAATCATCATCTGTAAGCCTAATCCAATACCATATTCACAAATTGCCCGAGCAGCTTGTCTTGTTTGCTCGGCGGAATGTCCTCTGCGATTAATTGAAAGCACCATATCATCCATTGACTGTGCGCCCAATTCTACTGTTGTCACTCCAAAGGAAAGCAACCGTTTCAGCACGGTTTCATTAATATAATCCGGTCGTGTTGACAGTCTGATTCCATCTACTTGTCCTGATAATCGTTTCTCATAAGCTAAAGCCAATAGCGCTTCCTGTTGCGGAGCCGGTATGCCGGTAAAGCTACCGCCAAAAAAGCCAATTTCAAGATAATCTCCATCTTGTTTATGTCTGATGCCTTCTTCTATGATTAACGCAGCACGTTCAGGTGTCATCTCTTCGCAAGCACCGGTAATCTTTTTTTGATCGCAAAATAAACAGTCACAGGGGCAGCCCCAGTGCGGTACAAAAATCGGAATCGTTTTATGTTTACTGCCCACAGTTGTCACCCAGCTTGGCAAAAGCAGCCTGTGCAGCCATTTGTTCTGCGTTTTTCTTGCTCTTGCCCTCACCTTGTCCCATTAATTTTCCGTTAATCAAAACGTTAACTAAGAAGGATTTTCTATGGTCCGGACCGGACTCTCCAACAACCTCATAATGAATATCAACGGCTCCACCGATTTGTACCTTTTCCTGCAGTGCTGTTTTATAATCAGTGACTGTTTTTCCTTTAACAGCATCCAGAATCGTCTCATAAATTTGACCAAGCAACCATTCTCTTACCACATCAATGCCGCCATCCAAATAAATGGCTGCAATCAAAGCTTCATAAGCATCTGCCAGAATGGAGGCTCTTGTGCGACCGCCGGTTAACTCTTCGCCTTTTCCCAAAATCAGATAATTGCCCATTTCTATATTGGTCGCACAAGCCCATAGTGACCGTTCACATACAATGGTAGCACGAACCTTGGTTAAATCCCCTTCCGGTAAATCCCGGTAATTTTCAAACAAATAATTGCTGACAATTAAGCTCAGCACTGAATCGCCCAAAAACTCAAGTCGTTCATTAAACAGCACATTTTTCCCTCTGTTTTCATTTGCATAAGAGCTATGAGTCAATGCTGTTTTCAACAAATCCCGGTTGTTGAATTTATAGCCGATAATTTCCTCAAATGCTTTTAAATTATTCATATTAGCCCTCTTTTATTGCCAATCCGTCATTAAAATTCAGAAAATTTCTGAGCTTTAATGGTGTATCGGCATAATGTTTTAAAAGCCCCGCAGACAGCGGGGCTTTTAATGTTAGCAATTTGCTTTAATGTACTCAACAATATCCGCAACAGTTTTGATATTTTCTGCCTCGCCATCGGCAATTTCCATATCAAACTCTTCCTCAAATGCCATAATTAATTCAACAACATCTAAAGAATCAGCGCCCAAATCATCCACCAAAGATGTTTCCATAGAAATGGAGTCTTCATCTGTTCCCAACTGTGCTGCGATTATTTCTTTAACCTTTTCAAATTCCAAAATTTTCACCTCCAAAGAATACCGACATAAGTCGTCTATAAATTCCTTTATGATTAATTGCTATGCAATTATCACACTAAGCCATTTCTGTTTCTTCTGCCGAATCGTCCTGTTCTGTAGCAACCAATTCCTTAATTTTTTCAGTAATACCTGCTTTATAATAATCATTGGCAACTAAAATTGCATTTTTAATTGTTTTCGCATCAGCTGTGCCGTGTGATTTAAACACAACACCGTCAACACCCAAAAGCGGCACACCGCCATATTCAGAATAATCCAATTTATTTTTAACAGTTTTAAGACCGGGTTTTAAAACCCCTGCTGCCAGCTTTGTACCTAAATTTTTATAAAATACTTCCTTCAGCATTTTAAACAAAGCGCCGGCAGTACCCTCTATTGATTTAATAACAACATTTCCCGTAAAACCATCGCTAACAATAACATCTGCCTCGCCGAGCAAAACATTACGAGGCTCTACATTGCCGATAAAATTCAGTTTTGTTTCTTTTAAAAGTGCATATGTTTCTTTTGTCAGCGCATTACCCTTTGCTTCTTCAGCACCAATATTCAAAAGAGCAACTCGAGGATTTTTAATGCCTAAAACATTCTCGGCATAAATGGCACCCATATGTGCAAATTGAACCAACTGAAATGGTTTGCAATCAGCATTGGCACCCACATCTAAAATAACGCTGATTTTATCGGTAATCGTTGGCATCACTGCCGTTAATGCAGGACGCTTAACGCCTTTGATGCGACCTAAGACACGAAAAGCACCGGCAAGATATGCACCGGTATTTCCGGCTGAAACCACAGCATCAGCTTCTTTATCCTTCACCATTTTCAGTGCAACCATCAGGGATGAGTTTTTCTTAGCTCGAATTGCAGCCACCGGATGCTCATCTGTTCCTATTACTTCCTCTGCGTGCCGGATAGATACTAACCCTTCAGGCACATTTTCAGACTGTAAAACAGAACGAATTTCATC
Organism: Oscillospiraceae bacterium; assembly: GCA_015068865.1. Taxonomy (GTDB): domain Bacteria; phylum Bacillota; class Clostridia; order UBA1381; family UBA9506; genus UMGS755. Next base: position 3,260 of record SVJT01000063.1, read on the forward strand.
CTCTTTTCCAACCAGAATAATTTCATCAGAAAGCTCTTTTGCCGCCGCAACCGCACCCTTAATAACTTCAAGAGGCGCATAATCGCCGCCAAAAGCATCCACTGCAATTCTCAATAAAAACACCTGCCTCAACCGAAAAATATATACATTAGAAGTATATTATAAAATCGCAAAAAATTCAAGATGTTTTATGAAAAAAATTGTAAATATTTTTTGAAACACCCTTGGATATCCCCGGAACTTGCTCCAAGCTTTCAATACTAGCCGATTTTATAGCAGAGATTGTTTTAAAATGACGAATAAGTTTTTTTCTTGTTTCGGCACCAACACCTTCAATTTCCTCTAAAATCGAACCGGTTACATGCTTTTTCTGCAGTTTTTTGTGATATTCTATCGCAAATCGATGAACCTCTTCCTGGATAGCTGAAAGCAAACGGAAAGGTTCAGACGTTTTTAAAAACTCTATTTCCTCCCCTTCAGACGTAATCAGACCACGGGTTCTGTGCCGTTCGTCTTTCACCATACCAAACAGCGGGATCTCTACATCAAGGATTCCAAACAGCTCTTTAATGGCGTTCACCTGTCCTTTACCACCATCTAACAGAATTAAATCAGGGAGCGGCAGGAATTTAGGACTTATTGCCTCACCGTTTTTCTGTGCCTCTTCTTCATCGCGGGCATTACGCATCCGGCGATACAGCACCTCTGTTAAGCTTTCTGTGTCATTGCCACCTTTTGCTGTTTCTATCTTAAAACGACGATACTGACTTCTCGCTGTTTTACCATCACAAAATACAACCATAGACCCAACCGCATCGGCACCTGCTGTGTGTGAAATATCATAAGATTCAATGCGTTTTGGCAGTGTTTCCAATCCAAGCTTTTCCTTCAATTCCAGAATGCTTTTGGGAACATTTCGACCGCTGTCCTTCAGTAAATGGTCAACAGCATTTTGTCTGGCATTTTTGCAGGCCATATCAGTCAATTTTTTCTTTTCTCCACGCACAGGACATTTCACAACAGTTTTATGACCGTTTTTTTCAGTAAGCCAGGAAGAAATCAATTCTTCATCTTCACTTTTATACGCAGTATAAACCACTTTGGGAATATCGTCTGTTTCCGTGTAAAACTGTTTTAAAAATTCACCGCACAAAACAGCATCCTCCGTATCACCGGTCTTATCTAACACGCTGCTTCTGCGACCAATCAGGCGACCTCTTCGGATAAAAAACACTTCTGTATAGGTTTTGTTTCCCTGGCGGTAAAAGCCAACAACGTCTTCATCAGCTTGTTTTTCAGAAATCATCTTCTGTCGTTCGTCCAGCTTTCGAATGGCGCTGGCTTTATCACGTAGCAGAGCTGCTTTTTCAAATTCCAATGCATCTGATGCAGCTTGCATTTCTTCTTCCAGTTCTTCAATCATAGCATCATGGTCGCCTTCTAAAAAAGCACAAGCCTTTGCAATCAGCTTGCGATAACCATCCCGGCTGACCGGATGCACACAAGGCGCAATACATTGGTCTATATGTGCATTTAAACATTCTTTCTTTTTGCCCATATCACCGGGCATTTTTAAATTACAAACCGGCAAGCGACATAATTTTGACACCATATCAATGGCTTCGCGAACTGAAGCGCTACTGGTATAGGGTCCATAGTATTTGTTTCCGTCACGAACCATTTTTCTGGTTAAAAAAATTCTGGGATATTCATCGCGAATTGTTACTTTAATGTAGGGATAGTGCTTGTCATCTTTTAAAAGGATATTGTAGTAAGGCTTATGTTTCTTAATCAGATTACATTCCAGGATAAGTGCCTCAATTTCACTGTCAGTAATAATATACTCAAAATCAGCAATATTGGAAACCATTGCCTTTACCTTTGGAGTATGGTTTTCAATAGCTGTAAAATATTGCTTTAGTCTGTTTTTTAAAATCTTGGCTTTACCAACATAAATAATCGTACCATTTTTATCTTTCATCAGATAAACACCGGGTTCATCCGGCAAATTCAGCAATCGCTCTCTATCCAAACGATGACACCTCCCTACAAAAAAAGCGTGCTAAACAGCACGCCACCCTAATCTATATCAACTTATAAACATAAGCCGCAAAACGCGGCTATTATTCATCATCAACACTGACACCAATCAAACCGGATAAAGCTTCTAACGCTTCCTGTTCGTCAGCACCGTCAGCAATTACAGTAATTTTCGTCCCTTTTGTGATACCAAGGGAAAGAACACCTAAAAGACTTTTCGCATTCACCCGACGACCATTCTTTTCAACCCAGATACCGGATTTAAACTCGTTGGATTTCTGTATAAAAAAGGTGGCAGGTCTTGCATGCAAGCCAACTTGATTCTGTACAACAATTTCTCTTGATATCATAAGCTGTAACGCTCCTTCTCTGAAACAATAAAACAAAGAAAAACATAATATTTATATAATAATAGAATACTAGATTTTCGCTATTCTGTCAATAGAAAAATTCAAAATTTGTTCATTTTTTAATATATTTTCTTGTTTATAATCACCGTTGTGCGGCAAGAATTATACCGCACAACGGTAAAATTGATTTTTATCAATTAAAATTTCAGACGTTCTTCAATATAAGATACAACTTCTTCAATTTTAACTGTAACCTGTTCCATAGAATCACGTTCACGAATGGTAACGGTTCCATTTTCCGGACTGTCAAAGTCATATGTAATACAGAACGGCGTACCGATCTCATCCTGACGACGATAACGCTTACCAATACTGCCGGATTCATCGTATTCACACATAAAATTCTTAGCCAGTTCCTGATACAGCTCTGTTGCACCTTCAGAGAGTTTCTTAGAAAGAGGCAGAACAGCTGCTTTAACAGGAGCCAGAGCAGGATGGAAGCGCATAACCACACGGGTATCGTTATCACCAACCTGTTCTTCATCATAAGCTTCTGTTAAGAATGCAAGAGTCACACGGTCAGCACCCAAAGAGGGTTCAATGCAATAGGGAATATATTTTTCGTTGGTGATAGGATCGGTATATTCAAAGTTTTCACCGGAATGTGTTGCATGCTGCTTTAAGTCAAAGTCAGTACGGTCTGCAATGCCCCACAGTTCGCCCCAACCAAAGGGGAACATAAACTCAACGTCAGTCGTAGCGTTACTATAGTGAGAAAGCTCTTCCTGAGAATGGTCACGAAGCTTTAAGTTCTCCATTTTGATACCTAAGGATAAGAGCCAGTTTACGCAATAATCTTTCCAGTACTGGAACCACTTTAAGTCTTCACCGGGAGCGCAGAAGAATTCAAGCTCCATCTGTTCAAACTCACGGATACGGAAAATAAAGTTACCGGGTGTAATTTCGTTACGGAAGGATTTACCTACCTGTCCAATACCGAAGGGCACTTTTTTACGGGTTGTTCTTTGTACATTTTTAAAGTTAACAAAAATACCCTGAGCAGTTTCAGGACGTAAGTACAACTCAGAAGTGCTGTCTTCTGTTACACCCTGGAAGGTTTTAAACATCAGATTAAACTTACGAATATCTGTAAAGTTCTTTTTACCGCATTTGGGGCAAACAATATCATTTTCGTTGATAAATGCCAGCATCTGTTCATTACTCCAGCCGTCAACAACCATTGTTTCGCCTTTTGCTTTAAAATATTCTTCAATCAGGTTATCTGCACGGTGACGGGCTTTACATTCACGGCAATCCATCAAAGGATCAGAAAAACCGCCAACGTGACCGGATGCTACCCAAGTTTTGGAATTCATTAATATTGCAGCATCAAGACCTACATTGTAAGGAGATTCCTGAATAAATTTCTTCCACCAAGCGCGTTTGATGTTGTTCTTCAGCTCAACACCCAACGGACCGTAATCCCAGGCATTGGCAAGGCCACCGTAAATTTCAGAGCCGGGATATACAAAGCCTCTGCCTTTGCAAAGAGCTACAAGTTTTTCCATGGTTTTCTCTGTGTTGTTCATAAATACCCTCCAAGTGTTTTCTAAAATATACCACAAGGCAAAATGCCTTATATAATACCGAATAAACGGGTAAGCAATCCTGTAAGCCGAGTTTTGTATTTGATGATCATCTATCTAGACCGCATATTACTATACGGTTCGAGCCACCGCCAAGTATAAGCATGCCGGGCCAACTAAGCCTATACAAGCCAATACGGTGTTGCTTCGGATGGGGTTTACAGAGCCACGACGTCTCCGCCGCGCTGGTGAGCTCTTACCTCACCTTTCCACCATCACCGGAAAACCGGCAGTCTATTTCTGTTGCACTTTCCTTAGAGTCGCCTCCACCGGGAGTTACCCGGCACCCTGCCCTATGAAGCTCGGACTTTCCTCACGGGCGAAATCGCCCCCGCGACCATCTGGACTACTTACCAAAACAGTATATCACATTAAACAATAATTGTCAATAAAACCCTTATTTTTTCAGTTGTTCTCTCCGTAATAATTCGTTGGTTTTTAAAATCCCCATGACAGTTTTTGCATCTTCAATTTCATTATCCATGACCATATCAGTCAGCTTACTAAGGGATATTTTTTCCACCTCTAAAAATTCATCCGGATCAAGGCAAGCATCACCAATTGCCAGTTCTCTGGCAAGATAGATATGGATATATTCACGACAAAAGCCGGGAGACAGCATAAAAGCGCCCAAATAATCAAATTTTCCGGCAGAAAGTCCTGTTTCTTCCTTTAATTCACGAATGCAGCAATCAAAAGGATCTTCACCGTGGTGGTCTAACTTTCCGGCAGGTATTTCCATAATAATTGCTTCAAACGGATGGCGATACTGCCGAACAACATACACATTTTCCTCATCGTCTAAAGCAACGACAGCCACGCCGCCGGGATGCTCCACAATTTCCCTTGTGCCGGTTTCGCCGTTAGGCAACTTAACTGTATCTTTACGAACTTTGATAATCTGACCTTCAAATATTGGTTCTGTTCCAACTGTTTTTTCAAATAGATCCATTATACATTCTCCTTCATGCATAATTCTGCAAACGCTTTTTCCTTATCAGTTAAGTCAGCATCGTTTAACAATTCAGGTCGTTTTTTACACGTTCTGCGTATTGATTCTTCCCGACGCCATTTCCTGATGTTTTCATGATGTCCGGACAACAAAACCTCCGGAACTTCTCTGCCTAAAAATTCAGGCGGTCTGGTGTATTGCGGATATTCAAGCAAACCGTTATAAAGTGATTCTTCGCTGTAGGCATCTTCTGCAGGCAACACCCCGGGAATCATTCTTGCCACAGCATCAATCACTGCCATTGCCGGAATTTCACCGCCGGTTAACACATAATCGCCAATGGAAAGCTCTTCATCCACAATTTCTTCTAAAACCCGTTCATCAACGCCTTCGTAATGACCACATAATAAAACAAGGTGTTCCTCTTTAGCAAGTTCCTTGGCTTTATCCTGACTAAAAACAGAGCCTTGGGGTGACATATAGATAACTTTCGGCTTATCTTCTGCGTTTTCTAAAACTGACTGAAACGCGCGATAAATCGGCTCCGGTTGCATCACCATGCCCATACCGCCACCATAAGGTGCATCATCAACCCGGTTGTGCTTGTTCTGTGCAAAATCACGGATATTTATGTAACGGATATCTAAAATTCCTGCTTTTACCGCTCTGCCAATGATGCTTTCATCCAATACAGCGCGCATCATATCAGGAAACAGAGTTAAACAGTCTATACGCATAACAATCTTCCTTTATAAACTAATTAGTCGTCCAGCAAACCCTCCGGCACGGTCACTTTAATAAAACCTTCCAGAATATTAATCTCTTCCACAACCTGCGAGATAGCCGGCAGATAAACTGGCTTACTTCCCTGCTTTTTCACTTCGTAAACATCATTGGAGCCGGTGGAAAAGACATCGGTCACTTTTCCTAATTCACCATCATTTGTCATAACTGTCAAGCCGATTAAATCGGCAATGTAGTACAGTCCTTCAGGCAATTCTTCTTTTTCTATAAACAGAATTTTCCCTCTGAATTTTTCTGCCATCTGCATGCTATCAATGCCCTCTACTTTAATGATGGCACAGTTTTTATGTATGCGAATCTGCTGAACCACGAGGGATTCTGTTTTACCGCTGGCATCATAATAGAAGGTTTCAACATCCAAAAGCGAATCTAAACTGTCGGTCCATGGATTTAATTTTATTTCACCGCGAACACCGTGAGTGTTAACTACTTCGCCAATTTCAATCAAATTCACCGCAATGCCTCCTTTATGCTTTTGTAAGGAAAAAGGGCGGTGAGTACCGCCCTAAATATGTTAAGATACTGATTCTGCCAAAGCAGGCTGTTCTGCTTTTTTTTGTTTATAAATCAATTCGGGCTTCGCTTTTTTGAGCACACAATCTTCAGTGATCACACACTTTGACACATTTTCTTCTGAAGGTAATGCATACATAATATCCAAAAGTGATTCTTCCATAATGGATCGCAAGCCACGGGCACCGGTTTTTCTTTCCAATGCTTTTTGAGCCACAGCACGAATGGCCTCAGGCTTCATTTCAAGCTTTACACCATCTAATTCAAACAGCTTTTTATACTGCTTTAAAAGGGCATTTTTCGGCTCGCAAATAATGTTGACCAATGCTTCCTGATCCAATAAATCCAATGTTGTAATCACAGGCAAACGACCAACGAGTTCAGGAATCAAACCAAATTTCAATAAATCCTGAGGTTCGAGCAAGGATAAGTATTTGCCAATATCCATACTGTTTTTCGAAAGCACTTCTCCGCCAAAGCCGAGACTCTTGGTGCCGGTTCTGCGTTCAATAATTTTTTCAATTCCTTCAAACGCACCGCCACAAATAAACAAAATATTGGTTGTATCAAT
>SVJT01000064.1 GCA_015068865.1 Oscillospiraceae bacterium
AAGAATTCTACCTCCCGTCGTTACATTGACGAGAAATTCTCTGTAAAGAACATTCCCTTAACACCACAAATCGAAGTGGCAGCACACGATTTATTGCTCCGTTTTGCCTCCATTCATTTAGGCATCGCCTGTGTTGTGGAAGAGTTTTCAAAAGAACGGCTAGAACAGGGATTTGTCCGCAAGCTGAACGTACAACCTTCCCTGCCGCCCCGTAGCATAGGTTGTGCCTATTTAAAGCACACGCCTCTATCTTTGGCGGCTCAGGCTTTTTTAAAGCTTATCCATGAAACAGAAAAATAGAAAGGAGACAAATAGTATGGACATTCGCATTATAAATCCACATGAACAAGCACAGTATTATGGTGAGATTTTAGAAATGCTCTATATGAGTGATGACGATTTTGTGCCGCCCCTTTCGGCGCGAAGCTCCACCACCCAAAAGGACTTTACCTCTTCACAAAAGACGAAAGACGGTATTTTGCAGTATTTTGAAGAAATGAAATCCCAACGGTTTATGGCGGTTTTGGAAGACGGAAAGGTTATGGCCTTTGTATCATACCGCGAAAACTATATAAACAGCGTCATTACCGAAGCATACACACCGAATATTTATTTGTCTACTCTCATTATGCGTCCCGAAGCCAGAGGCAAAGGTCTGACCAAAATGATGTACCGTTTATTGTTTAAAGAATATGAAGACAAATATATTTGCACACGAACCTGGTCAACCAACATTGCCCATAAAAAGATTCTTGATTTTTACAATTTTTCCACCTTTGCCACCCTGCCCGACGACCGCGGCAAAGGCATTGATACGGTGTATTTTATGAAAGAACCGGCAAGATAAAATAAAGGATTGCAGTTTCCTGCAATCCTTTATTTTATCTGTAATGCTTTTCAACAAAATCAATAATAATCTGCGGGTCGGATAAACCGTGAGGATGGTGTCCGCTCATCGATTTACCGATGGCGCAAATGATGCCGCCGTTTTCTTTATAATAGTTTTCCAGCACACGACCGTTTTCGCCGTATACCACCACATCATCTGCGCTGCCGTAAAGCATAATAACAGGAATGTTATTCTCAATCAGCGGCTTCATATTGTCAATAGGGCTCTGCCGGAAATTGACCATCGTGGAAGGATTCACGCCGTAAGCATCTTCCACTTCGTGCCAGAAGGTGTCCAAAACCTTGTTTTTTCCGCCAAAACCTGCCATACTCAGCAAGTTCAGCACCGGAGCATCTAAATACAGCACTGCCGCCAGTTCAGGATGACGTTCTGCCAAAATTGCCGCCTGCAAACCGCCACAGCTCATCCCCTCCAGCACGCAGCGCTCCGATGCACCCAGTTCCTTAGCACAATAACGGACAAAATCTGCCATAATATCAATTTCAACGACCGGCGCCCAGCGGTTTCTCTGATAGATATGGATTAAATGATAGCCTTTTTCCAGCATGGCAATATCAAAATCAGGAAAAGCACTTAAATACTCTGTTTTCAAGAGCATTCTGCCGTTGGGCTTACACTTGGGATAAACAATAACCGCATCTCTTTCTTTGAATCTGAACTCTTTACTTTCAAAATCGTTCCACATACGAAAACCTCACATTCTTTATATTAAAAATTAAATGTATATGTTCCTTCTTCCACCTCTCGGTTCTCAGAGCCAATCATAACTCTTGCTCTGCAGGGCACTGTTACGGTAACTTTCTTCCCTTTTCGCACCACTGAAATTTCCCGATGAGTCACCTTCACTTCATCAAGCCAGTCAAGGTAAACAGGTGCTATGACAAGACCTTCCTCTGTAAGCCGGATACCACCTACATATCGGTACAACCAATGATCAATCTCACTGTGCAGATGATGGTTCTGTGAGTTTTTCATCGACCAGCCTTCGCATAGGGTTGTGGCACCATTATTAATCCAATAAGCAAAACTTGGCTTTTCAGGGTTGGCAATCATTTTATATAAAACATCCACATAGCCTGCCTCCGTCAAGGTGGAAAACATCCACTTCATCCCCAGCATGCCGGCTGTTGATTTGTACCCGTTCTTTTGAATCAGTTCCAACAGTTTGTCTGCCATATCAGCATTTTCCTCATCATTAAATAAGCCAAAATACAGTCCACAGGCATAATAGGTCTGATAAACGTGAATATCTTCTCTTTCCATATATGCCTTCCGCCAGGCATTCCGCACCAGCTTCGCTTTTTCCTCCCATTGCGTGCTATCCTTGCCAATCACACCGGCAATCTTGCCCATAACAACGCAGTCATAGTAGAAAAAAGCCGTACTCGTCACCTCAAAAGGACAACGAAAATCCTTATCCGGCGAGAGATAGTCACCCAAGCCAAAATCAGCAATAAAGTCTGTGCTCATCCGCTCTAAATACTGCATATAGAGCACCATATTCTCCCACATTTTAGCCATTATACCGGTTTTGCCCGTAGACACATAGATGTACCAGGGCATTAAAATGAGGGCACTGTCCCAAGCAGGACCGCTACCCCAGTTATAACCGAAGCCGGCAGTGGGAATAATGCCGGGAATCTGCCCACTGGGGCGCTGAGCATCTTTAAAATCATCAAACCATTTGTTATAGGCCTCGTAAACATCAAAATTAAGTAACATCTGCTCACAGGAACACAAAGCATCCCCTGTCCAGCCATTTTGCTCTCTGGTGGGACAATCAGTGGGAATTCCGTGATAATTTGTAAGGGAAGCACGCACCGAGGCTTTGTGAACCTTATTCAAAAACTCATCTGAGCAGGAAAAACTGCCTATGATTTCAAGGTCGGTATGTACCACCTGGGCTACAATTTCAAAATCCTCCGGCTGATTTATCACCCGAACATAGCGAAAACCGTGATAGCAAAAAGAGGGATGAAATTCCTCTTTTTCTCTGCCGCTGCATATAAACACATCCTCATGTTTTAACAGGCGTCCTTCACGAATGCAGAAACCCTGTACTTGACGTTGACTGTCTTCGTCTAAGGTTTCAAGGTATTGCAAGCGAACCTCCTGCCCTTTTCGTCCGGTCAGGGTGATGCTTGCCCATCCGCTGGTGTTTTCACCGAAATCATATACATCATTCTGAACATTTACAAGCTTAAGTGTGCGAATAATTCTGATAGGCGGCATATCCGTTGTCAAAAGCACACCGCCGGGTTCGCGAGCAGTGCATGCCATTTCCCAATCCGAATCATCATACTCCGGCATATCAAATCCAATTTTACGCAAGGATGCATCGCACCACTCTCCTTGCCGCATATGGTTATATAAAGAACTGCCGGGGGCACATTTCCAGGTTTTATCGGTTTGAATGCAAAATTCTTCTCCTGATTGGCACCGAATCATCAGTTTTACTGCTACCTTGGGGTTATCCTTCCATGGCGCCATATTATCGTGCCAGATGTTCATATTATCGTTATAAAAACCGTTGCCAACGTGAATCCCTATGGCATTTTTTCCTTTTTTAAGGAGTCCGGTAACATCATAAATCTGATAGATCACACGTTTATCATACTGCGTATAGGGAGTCGTTAATACGTCATCTGTAACTGCCTGTCCATTGATGGTACACACACCGAGTCCTAAAGCACACACAGAAAGTTCCGCACGCAAAATATCATCAGGAACAGCAAAGCTTTTTCTTGCATATATGCTGGTGCACATTTTCTCAAAATCAGGATACATCGGAACAGGCAACGAAGCCATTGTAATCCACTTAGTCTTATGCACGAAAACACCTCCCAAAAACGATCTTTTTCAATTTTTACTCTATTCCTTCTTCAATCAACAGTTTTGCCAATTCTCCGGCTCCCTGTAAATCCCTTGCTGAAATCATTTCGCCCGGCGTGTGTACATAACGGACCGGTACAGAAATGCAGCCGGAAGGCACACCGCCACAGGTTAAGTGAATAGCTCCGGCATCGGTACCACCCATTTCCAGCACCTCTAACTGATGTGCCAAAGAATGTTTTTCACATAGTTCCACCATTCTGTCTTTAATGATCGGATGAGCGATGAAGGAACGGTCCATAATTTTAACAGCAACACCTTCACCTAATGCTACAGCACGTTTATTGGTAGAAGATACATCACCTGTCGGCGTTACATCCAATGCCACTGCATAATCAGGCTGAATGCCGACTGCCGCTGCCTTAGCACCGCGTAGACCCAGTTCCTCACTCACCGTAAAAACACCATACACATCATTAACATTGTTTTCTGCCTTCTGTAAGCCATATATCAAAGCCGCACAACCGGCACGGTTATCAAGCGCCTTTGATATGATACAATCGTCTTGTACAACGAAGGAGCCGCCGAAAACACCGGTTTCACCCAATGCCACTTTAGTCTTGGCTTCCTCTTCGTTTTTTGCGCCCAAATCCACATACATTTTCTGCAGAGAAAGATTTTTCCCCAGTTCATCCAGTTTTCCATCCGGCACTAAAACACCTTCAGCACCACCGGAAAACCGTACCCTCTGATACAGTGCCGTCTGGGGTGACACACCGCCCAAGGCAGCAACATAAACCTGCCCCTTTTCGCCGTAACAGGTTGCCACCAAGCCAATTTCATCCATATGCGCCGCAAACATCAGCTTTTTACTGGTCCCCTTTTTATGGGCAATCAAATTACCAAGAGCATCCGTATATACTTCATCCACATAGGGACGTATTTCTTCAGCAATCAATTTGGCAACAGCTTCCTCATTACCGGATGCTGCCGATGTTTCACATAATTTTTTCAATATTGTCAGCATATTCTACCTCCTGCATTAATGCTTTTGTTAAGGCTTTAACCGATTCATAATCCCGCAAGGATATAACACTGGACGGCGAATGAATATAACGAGCCGGCACCGATATGCTGGCTACTAAAATACCACCGGCAGAAACATGAATTATCCCGGCATCATTACCGCCTGTAGCCGTTTGTTTGTATTGCACCGGAATCTGATTCTCCTGCCCCAGCTGATAGAGCCAGGCAACCAGCTTTCGGTTAAAGCTTGTGGTGCCGTCTACAAAAGAAATAGCCGCACCGCCTCCCAATTTTGTGGACACCATATTATGATCAGTTCCGGGAATATCCGAACAGGTTGTTCCTTCTAACACGACTGCCAAATCCGGCTGTACCCGTCTGGCACAAAGCCGTGCACCACGCAATCCTGTTTCTTCCTGAACCGTAAAAGCAAAGCATACATCCCACGCACAGGATTCCTTTGCAAGCTCCAATAAAGCGCCACAACCTACTCTATCATCCAATGCCTTTGCCTTCACGAGACCATCGCCAAATTCATGATATTCACTGTCAAATACAATATAATCACCGACTGAAACTTGTTTTTCAGCCTCTTTTTTGTTTTTAGCACCAAAATCAACATACAGTTCTTTAACTTTCGGTGCTTTCTTTCGTTCATCGGGGCTTAAAAGGTGAATGGCTTTACGACCAATTACGCCGGGAAGCCCTTCTTCACCGACTAAAACACGTTTTGATACTAAAACACGCGGATCAATGCTGCCTACTGTTTTGAATTTTAAAAAACCTTCTTCTGTAATGCGGCTCACAATGAGTCCCACTTCATCCATGTGAGCACAGAGCATCAGGGTTTTTCGTGTGTTACCGGTTCCCTTTTTAAAGCACATCATATTGCCCATGGAATCAATGTCTATTCTGTCACAAAAAGGTTCTATCCGTTTTTTTATATACGTCCGCACAGCATTTTCATTACCGGAAACACCGGGCAGAGCTGTTAATTCTGAAAGGTACATCTGAGCGCCTCCAAATCCAGATTCAAAAGCATTGCACAAAGCAAGGAACCCACTGCCTTTACATCGTCAAAATGCAGCGTTTCTACCGTTGTATGCATATAGCGAAGAGGGATGGATAGCAGCAACACTGGAATCCCCAAACCGGCAACCTGCACCGCCCAGGCATCGGTGCCTGTATCGCCCCCATCAGCATCATAACTGACTTTAATTTTTTCTTCTTTCGCCACTGTTTTTGCTAAGGAAGACAAATAAGGATGGATATTCGGTCCAAAGCTGACGACCGCGCCGCTTCCCAGCTTAAAAATGCTTTCTGAGCCACCATCCGGTGTGTCTCCATGGCAAACATCCACAACAAAAGCGCAGTCCGGAGCCAGCCGTTCGCTGACCATAGTTGCTCCGCGGAGACCAACCTCTTCCTGTACCGCCGCTACAATGTACAAATGAAAGGGCAGTTTTTTGCCCTTTAGTTCCTTCAAACACAAAAGCAAAGAAATCAGACCGGCACGGTCGTCAAAGCTTTTGCCGGACAGCACTTTGCCGGACAAAGCCTTCACAGACTCAGCAAAGCAAACCATATCCCCCACTTTGACCTTTTTACGCACGTCTTCACCGGAAAGACCAATATCAATGACCATTTGATCAATGGGCACAGCCGCATCTCTGCTGCCGGTTTGTAGGTGAGGCGGTTTCATCCCGATGATGCCATATAATGGTTCTGTACCATAAACTCGAACCTCCGCCCCGGGCAAAACAGCACTATCTACACCCCCAACGGGAACGAAGGATAAAAACCCATCTTCACTGATACCGGACACCATCAAGCCAATTCCATCAATATGAGCCTCCAACATCACACTTTTTGCATCCGGATTGTCAGATGGAATATAGCCCACAACATTGCCCATTGTATCTGCTTCTACTGTATCACAATAAGGTGCCATCAGTTTTTTTACAGCATCGGTCAGTGAATACTCAAAACCGGAAATACCATCGGCTGCCGCCAACTGTATTAATTCTTTTTTCATAATTCCATCACCAATTTCTTAAATAAGTTGCCTCGTTCTTCAAAATTGTTAAACATATCAAAGCTGGTACTGGCGCTGGAAAGCAACACAACATCACCTGCAGTGGCTTGTTCTTTAGCCTTAAGCACAGCTTGTTCATAGCTTTCCTCAAAAATGACCGGAATATCCGGTGCCGCTTTTTCAGCCACCTCAGCAATTATTTTCGCTGTTGGACCCAATAAAATCATTGCTTTAACATGTTCCTTTAACGCAGGTCCCAGTTCATCATAAGGAATGCCTTTATCCTTACCGCCGGCAATCAGCACCACAGGCTCTGAAAAAACGCCCAGAGTGTTTAATGTTCTGTTGGGAGAGGAATCAATGGAACTGTTATAATAGCGAACACCGTCAAGTTCCCGAACAAATTCAATACGATGTGCCACTCCGCCAAATTCTTTCGCACATTTTGTAATCATCTCAGCATTTACGGAAGGATAAACTGCCGCTATTGCCGTCATATAATTCTCCACGTTATGGTTCCCCGGAATGTTAATATCGTTAACATTCAGCACCGGCTCGCCACGGAACATAATCATATCCCCATCAAGGTATACATCGGCAGGCTCTGTACGGGAAAAGGTTAACAAATTTCCCTTGGCTTCCCCTTTGACGCTGCGAGTTACGTCGTTGCTTTCATTCAGCACCAAAAGATCGTTTTCATTCTGAAAATTAAAAATATTTTTCTTAGCATCAATATATTCTTGATAGCTTTTATGATAATCCAGATGATTGGGGGTTATGTTGGTAATCACTGCCACCTGGGGACTTGTTTTCATCGTCTGCAGTTGAAAACTGGACAGTTCAAGCACCACTCTGTCAGTTTCTTTAATCTTCTCTATTTCAGGCAGCAACGGCGCACCAATGTTACCGCCAACATGAGTCGTAAACCCCGCCATAGACAGCAGTTTATAAATCAGGGTTGTGGTGGTTGTCTTACCGTCGCTTCCGGTAATTGCTGTCATGTGAGCAGGACAAAGCTCCATAAACAGTTCCATCTCCGTCGTTACGGGGATGCCCTTTTTTTGTGCTTCTAACAACTCCGGCACATCCGGACGGAGCCCCGGGGTTTTAAATATCAAATCACCGGAAAGATGCTGCAAATACGCATCGCCCAAAATTAAAGAAACACCCTTCTCCCTCAGTGTATCGTAGGTTGTTCCTAATTGTTCTTTTGTTTTTCGATCACAGGCGGTCACTTCCGCACCGCAATTAAGCAAAAAGTCAATTAGCGGCAAATGGCTGATACCAATGCCCACCACGCATATCTTTTTGCCTTTAATTTCTTTTTTAAATGTCAGCAGTTTCTCGTTCAATGTTTGTGCCTCTTTTCTGTCAAATGACTGCTTTTTTACATAATCTATTATATAACATTTTATTTCCAATGTAAAGGAAATTATGCAAGAATGAGTGTCTCGCTTTTATCAAAAAAAGTTGAAAAACAACGAAAAATGCGATATAATATAAAAAGAAATAAACAAGGAGAAAAACCGATGAAAAAATTATGCCTATTCCTGACTTTTATATTGATTCTTTCCTGCCCGGTATCTGCTGAAGATTATCAGCTGGCATATCCGATTGCAGATGGATACGCACGCATTGTGAAAGATTTAAAATGGGGGCTTTTAAACGACCGATTGGAATCTGTTCTTCCCCCCCAATGGGACTATTTAGGAGAGCTTGCGGAGAATTTCCGTATGGTTCGTTCCGGAACATTAACCGGTTTTTCAGACCGTGACGGCAATCAGGTTATCACACCACAGTTTCAGCAAGCATTAAACTTTTCACAAGGTTTTGCCGCCGTGAAAAATGAAGAAGGAAAATGGGGTTACATTAATCAATCGGGAGAACTGGTTATCCCTTATCTTTACGAAGAAGCCAACTCTTTTTCAGATGGTTTGGCTTTGATTAAATCTGAAGGGCTCTATGGGTATATCGACGGAGACAACAACATCCTCATTCCCCCTTCGTATACAGAGGCTTACCCTTTTTCCGAAGAACTTGCCTGTGTTAAAATTGATGATACATACGGCTATATCAACACCGACGGCACCATAGCCATTAATCCGCAATATGAATTAGCTTTTGACTTTTGCGAAGGATTTGCCGTCATTAAAAACGGCAAATACGGACTGATTGACGGCAGTGGCACCCCCATAATCACGCCTTCTTTTGACCGTCTTTCTCCCTGCGTGAAAAATGGTCTTTTAAAAGCAGAAATCGACGGAAAAATGGCCTTTGTGAATACTGCCGGACAGCAGAAAACAGAATTTATATACACAGACTTGGGTGATTTTTCCGAAGGGTTATGCCCCGTTCGTTCTGATAACAGTTATGGCTATCTCAACAGTGACTTTTCACTTGTTCTCTCTCCCGCCTGGGAATTAGCAGGCAATTTTTCAGAAGGTCTTGCCCCAGTCAAAAAAGACGGGTTATGGGGTTATATTGATACCGAAGGCGCATTGCAAACGGATTACATATTTGCCGAAGCCGGCACTTTCTCTGAAGGATATGCTGTCGTTTGTACTCAGGACGAAAAATGGCAATTCCTTTCCTCTGATAATCTACCTCTCGTCACACCACCGGAAGATCTGCCCAATGACATCGAAATAGAAACAGAACCCAATACACTTCTTTTAGAAATTGACCATAACTATCTTTACACTCCAAACGGTGCCGTTATATTAGACGCCGCTCCCATCATTAAAGACGGTCATACTCTGCTTCCCATTCGCGCTGTCATTGAAGCCATCGGCGGCAATGTTTCCTGGGATGCCGACACGCAAAAAATCACGATGCAAAAGGACGGTCATATTGTTATTCTGCAGCTAAACAAAACTGCTGCCATCGTAGACGGTCGCATTACCTTATTAGAGGCCGTTCCCATTTTGGAAAACGACCGTACCTTAAGCCCCCTGCGTTTTGCCATGGAAGCGTTAGGTTGCACGGTTTCCTGGGACGGTGAGACTCGCCGCATTTCAATTTCTTATTAAAATTCTATAAAATTT
>SVJT01000065.1 GCA_015068865.1 Oscillospiraceae bacterium
AACATCAAAGTTACCGATTCTCAGCTTACCTTCTGCATCACCGGAATTAAATTCTTTGATTTTCACATTGGCAGACATTTCATAGGTTTCACCGGCGTTTAAGGTCTGGTCAGCAAACGGCAGAAAATAGGTTCTTGTATAAGATCCTGAACCTGATATAAGCATAGACTTGCCGTTGCCGTCAACGGTATCACTCACATATTTACCGGTAACACTGTTACCGGACGCAAGACCCATAAAGGAAGGAACACTGCTTTTATTCCAGGTTGCATTCAGCGTCATGTCATCAAAGTTTTTGTGAAAAACTGTGTCCGTTGCAGCCGCAAAGCTTGCTGTTGGCATCAAGCTTACAGCCAGTGTCAAAACCAGAATTGCACTTAGAATTTTTTTCAACTTCATCATCCTCCTTATCCTTTGATTGAACCAATCATAACACCCTGTACGAAATATTTCTGAATGAAGGGGTAAATACACCACAGGGGCACGCTGGCTACCATAATTAATGAATATTTAATCATGTCGGCAACGTTTTGTTTATGAATCATCAGTTCCGTATCCAAAGTCATATCCTGACTCATAGAATTTTCAATTAAAATTTCACGCATGATAAGCTGCAGGGGGAACAACTTTCTGTCGTTTAAATAAATGAACGCATTAAAGAATGCATTCCAATGAGCAACCGCATAGTAAAGAGTAATAACGGCAATGATGGCCTTTGAAAGCGGTATTACCATTGTTAAGAAGAACTTAATATCTGATGCGCCGTCAATTTTAGCTGCTTCTAACAATTCATCAGGAATGTTTGACATAAAGTTCGTTCTTGTGATAATCATGTTATAAACACTCAAGCCCGCCGGCAAAATCATTGCCCATCTGGTATCGATTAAGCCCAGGTCACGGATCTGAATATAGGTAGGCACCATACCACCGTGAAACATCATGGTAAAAGTAAACAGGAACATAATCCAGCCTTTACCGGGCAAATTTTTTCTGGACAGCGGATATGCCGCAAGCAAGGTAATAAAAATATTAAACGCTGTACCGGCTACGGTATAAAAAATTGTATTTAAATAACCGGTTACAATATCTTCATTTTTAAATACTGCTTCATAGCCTTCAAAGGTGAAGTCTACCGGCCAAATACTTACTCGACCAGCTGCAACTGCTTCGCCGGATGAAAAGGAGGAAGCTATCATATTCAGTAACGGAAATGCGACTACAAAAGCAAACAAAAACAAGACAACGTTGTTTACAGTATACAAAACAACTTCTGATTTTGCCAGTTTAATTTTATTCTTTTTCATTCTACTCTTTTCTCCCTTACCAAAGACTTGTTTCGGTTACACGTCTGGATACTGCATTAACAGTACACAAAAGTGTGATGTTAATAACCGAGTTAAACAGCGAAATCGCAGCACCATAGGAAAAGTCTGATACACCGAAGTCACTGCCGAGACCAACCTTATAGGTATAGGTTGAAATAATTTCACTGGCTCTTATGTTCAGGTCATTCTGCATCATATAAACCTTTTCAAAGCCGATGCTCATAATTTTACCCATGTTAAGGATTAGCATAACAACGATTGTGGGCAGAATTGTCGGAATATCAATGTACAAGATACGTTTGAAACGGGAGGCACCATCGATAATGGCTGCTTCATGCAGTTCAGGGTCAACTGCAGAAAGCGCAGACAAATAAATGATACTGCCCCAACCCATATTCTTCCATACGTCAGACCAAACGTATAAATGAGAAAAAGCTTTCGGGTCACCGAATAAATCATGCACTTCTCCGCCGAAGAACTGAACGATTTTCGGAAACATACCAATTCTTGTATTAAAGAACTGCATCATCATACCGACTAAAACAACAGTTGAAATAAAGTGAGTTAAATAGGTAATGGTTTGTACCGTTCTTTTATAAAATTTATTTCTCACAAGATTCAGTGCTAATGCAAAGATAACTGAAAGGGGGAAACTTGCATATAAATGGTAAACGGAAAGAACAATTGTGTTCTTTAAAATCAAACCAAAGTTATAATAAGAAAAAAATCTCTTAAAATTAGCCAAACCAACCCAAGGGCTGCCCCAAATACCGCCTGTTGCATTATATCTTTTAAATGCAATCTGAGCACCAAGCATCGGTACGTAGTTAAAAATGATTATGTAAGCCACAGGCAAAACAAGCATCGCATAAAGCTGCCAGTTGCTTAAGATTCTTTTGCCGAGCCGTTTTCTTTCAATTTTTTTCAAATCAACAGCTGAAGGATCTGCTGCCACTTTTTTTAAGCTCATTGTTTTCTTCCACTCCTAATCAAACCTAAACTTTGAAAGAAAAAGAGCATTGTAAAAACGCTCTTTTTCTTGTCTTGTATTCCCGTTTTCAATAACGATTATGATAAATATCTGTCATAGCCAATCTGGGCAAGTTCCATCATTCTGGCCAGACCCATTCTGTCGAGCTCTGCTAAATAATTATCCCAATCAGCATTGATATCCTTTTCGCCAGTAATATACATAGCCACATGCTCACGAACATAACCTCTGATCAACTGTCTTAATGATTCATACTCATTTGCTTCATCCAAGGTATGAACTAATTTATCAACCGTTTTTTCAGGAGCCTTACCAATATAATTTGCAAGAGCCTGGCCCTTGATATATTCACCATTTAACGGATCACCATCCCAAATCATACCATCGGACATTTTCTTGTGTCTGAACTGAACGTGGTTACCGCCCCAGTGAGAGTTCTGTACGCTACCGTAAGCCAGAATCGGTTTTACGAAAGGTTCTGCACCGATGCTTTCAAAAATACAAACATCGCCTTCCTGAGGACTTAACCAGTCAACCTCGGGTTCACCGTATCTTGCACGTAAAGTAGCTTCTTCTGAAAGCATGAAGTCCATCAGTCTAAAAGCAGCAGCGGGGTTTTCACAATACTTTGTAATGATACCACCAGCAGAAACAGACGGGGTCATAGTACCTCTTGATGCATAGGCAACACCTTGAGGTCCTTTTAAGGGTGCTAAGGATGCATATTCAAGTATTCTTTCGCTACCAACACCCATCTGTAAGTCGATGGAGTTACCGGCCCAGGAACCAACCAAAACATCAGGACTTCTTAAAATGGTTCTTAACGTTTTGGTATCCTGTGTTAAGCTTTGAGTATCAAACAGACCTTCTTTAGCCAGGCCGTTCATGTACTTGAGGCCTTCTTTCCACTCATCTTTTACAAAAGCGGGCTCAACTTTTCCGTTATTGTCAAGGAGATAGTTGCTATAATCACAATAAATGAAAGAATTCATCAAGAAGGGGAAGGTTTCTTCCTTGGTGCCGTTAATACTGCCGGTATAAGGAATTTCATCATGTGCTCCGTTACCGTTGGGGTCGCCTTCTTTAATAGCCTTTAAAACAGTTCTGAATTCTTCAGTTGTTGTCGGCATTGCGACACCCAGTTTATCCAACCAGGATTTATTGATCCAAGCTTTTGCATTCCAAACGTTACCGGTCTGTTCCACATACATAGGCATAAAGTAAATATTGCCGTCAGCTGAGGTCATCAGCTTTTCAATATTGGGGTTAGCTGCATCTTTATACATAATCTGTGTCCAGTGACCATATTCTTTTATGTAATCATTCAGCGGGTAGAAAAAGCCCTGATTACCACCATACTCTAACAGCATATTCTGTGTCAGCTTAAGGTTCATCAAAACATCGGGTAATTCACTGTTGGAAGCCAACAGCATCTGAACCTTTTCAACCGGATTGGTTGACGGGAAAAATTCAAACTCAATGTTAACACCGGTCTGTTCTTCCAGGAACACAGTATATTTGTTTGTGTCCATATCCAGAACACTGGTGGGTTCCGGGAAACCCATTGTAATGGTAACATCTTCTGTTACAACAGGCAGTTCACCGGCCGGTGTAACAATGTCAGAATGAACATCTTTTTTAAGAGTAACATTTGACTTGCTGCCGCACGCTGAAAGAAGCATACAGATTGCTAAAGCAAGTAATAAAACTCTGCTTTTCATAATTTTCTTAAACATATAAATATCCTCCTATTATATAATAATTTTCATTTTATACTAAAATTTTATATGAATTACTTTTTTCATTCAATAAAATAATTATATTACCATCTTAAAAATTTTTATATTTTTACCTGTCACGGGGTGTAAGAGCCACGGGAGAAACACCTTTAAATGGCATTTCACCATAAAGACCGGCTACAAAAGCTTCCTGTACCTCTCGGCTGTGACTGTAAAGATTAACAAAGGTGTTAATATTAGCCAGGAAATTATAGTGAATAAAGGGGTCGCCCATAGACATGCCGATAGATTTTTCTCTGCCAAAGCTCAGGGCATGCATAAAGGTTTCAAACTCCTCATCATAGAAGCTGACAGCACCTTTAGGCGCATGAACTGCTAAATAAGTAGCATACAGAATCAAATCGTAATTTTCGGCAAGTTCAGCCATTTCATTTTTACTCTTGATTCTCCGCTGCACGTGAACCGTTGCCCCTCGTTTTTCAAACTCTTTCTTAGTTACTTCAATACTTCTCATAATAACGTCTCTGTGAGTTGAAACAACAATGGCTACCTTCTTAATTTTATCCTTGGATAAAGGCAGCAAATTGGCTCGGTCACGAACCAGCGTAATGCTTCTGTCTGACACTTCTCTGTTAATTCTTAAGGTGTTTGCCTGCATTTCTTCGGTAAAATCAGTGCCAATCTGATAATCATCTTCAAACATACCGATTTTTTCTTTCATATCCAGCACTCTCTGGCAGGCATCGTCAATACGTTCTTCAGAAAGTTCACCGGCAAGCACAGCCTTCTCCACTACATCAACACAATTGATGTTAGCGCCTAAAATCACATCGTTGCCGGCTTTTAACAGTTCAACCAAAAGCTGGTCTCTTGAGAAATAGCCCTGCACACCGCCCATACCGATGGAGTCAGTCACAACAACGCCTTTAAAGCCCATCTCGCCTTTCAGTAAGTCTGTGATAACCTTCTTGGAAAGGGTGGAAGGTATGCCTTTGCCGTCAATTTTTCCGTCATCCACAGCTGCAAAAACCTTGTGGCCAACCATAACAGAATACACGCCGGAATCAATGATTTCCTGGAAGACTCTGCCCTGGGTTTCCCACCATTCCGGAAGAGATAAACTCATTTCGCTGGTTACAATGTGACTGTCACGGGTTTCGTAGGGGTCTTTGCCGGGGAAATGTTTTACGGTTGAAGCCACATTTTCGTCGCTTAAAGCTTTTGCCATCACTTTTGAAAAACTGATAATTTTTTCAGGGTCTTCTGACACAACACGACCTCTGTTTTTAAATCTTCCAGGCACATCGGCAACAGGATACCAGTGCCAGTTAGCACCGCAAGCGCGAAGCTCTTTGGCAATGGCATTAGTTAAGTCATAGGCCAAATCCAAATCATCTGTTGCACCAATAGAGAGTGCTCCGCAGGTGCGGGATGTGTTAGAAAACATGCCTGCACCGCGGGCAGCGTCCAGACCTACCAGAATGGGAATCTTAAGTGCCTGACTGATTTTTTCAATCCAAGCTTTATATTCATCGCTGTGAGGCTTTTTAACTTCATTGGTTTCCGTTAGACCTTCAAAATCAAGCTTAAAGTTACCAAGCACCCACAAGCCGCCGAACTGATTTTTATCCATCAGTTCGTAAATTTCTTCATCGGTTCTTTCAATCCATTGTCCGTCAACATTTTTAAAATAAATCTCTCTTTGGCGCACAAGCATTGTCTGTGCAATCTTTTCACGCAAGGTCATATCCTTAAGTGCCGGTTTTTTCATCATAAACTCCTCCAAACCATCAAATTATCTTAATATAATTGTACCATTTGCCAAAGGATAATCTCAACGACCAATTAATGGTTTTTTCTTTAAATATTTTAGTTCATTGCAAACAAAAAAACAGACTGCAATCTATCAATCACAGCCTGTTTTGTTAATTAATCTAACAGCACTTCCACTTCGTATGCTGCGCCCTGTTCATAAGGCAACAACGGCGAATGATGTTCTGCACCATTAACGGTTATCTTGCGGAAGTTGTTACAACCGCCCTCGCCTACCTGCTTATAGGTGATGTGATAATCAGCGCCTCGGAAGGTTTTGGAAACGGAACATTCTCTCCAGTCAGGGGGGAGACAGGGATTCAGTTTTAAGCCTTCCAGTTCAGGCTGCAGACCCAACACAAAGTAAGCAATGGTCTTCATAAACCAGGCTGCAGATCCGGTTCTCCAGGTCTGACCGGGTTTACCGTAACGATAGCCGGCTTCTTCGGGGAAATAAGAGTTGCACATAACATAGGGTTCGCATTCTTTCTTTACCCATTTATGGTTAGCAGGCAGCATTTTTTCAATATCCTGCTGTACAATATCATTTCTCTTCAGCACGCAATCAGCTGCTGTTTTCCAGGTATAGGCGTGGAGATATACACCACCATTTTCATGAACGCCCGGCAGCTTTTCGGTGGTGGCACCGATGTTATCCCTTCTGTAGGTATAAGCCGGCCAGCTCATTTTCACACCTAAATCGGTGGTCATATACTTTTCAACGGAATCCATTGCGATTTTCTCTTTGCCGTCTTTGCCGATTCCTGCCAGAACTGCCCAACACTGAGGAATCAGGTGCATTTTACCTTCATCACAGGACATAGAGCCCAACTTTTCGCCATCATCATTATAGGCAACCAGATAGTGCTCTCCGTCCCAGGCAAAGCGGTCAACAATATCCCGCATTTCTCTGCCACGGATTTCAGCCAGATCTGCATCAGCATCATTACCCTTTAAGCAAGCAAGCTCAGCAAATTGCTTGTTGGCTAAATACCAGGCAATAGAAAGCCAAACGGTCATACCTTTACCCTTTAATCCGGCACGGTCTAAACAGTCGTTCCAGTCGCCGCCCCAGATTTTAATTAAGCCAAGTTCACCGCGGTAGTTCCACAGATAATCGCAGGAGCGTTTCATATGTTCATAAACCGTAACCTCTTCCCCATCGTTAAAGGGAACAATTTCGTCTAAAATAGAGAGGTCACCGATTTCTTTTACGTGATGGTAAATGTTAAAGTTCAGCCAAACGGTGTTATCTATGTAGTTTCTGTCTAAAACAGAACCATCTAAGAAGGTTCTGGGGGCAAAGCCGCTGGAATACTGATAGGAAATGATGCGCTTTGCACGTTCCCAGGAAAGCTTGGGGTTTACAATGCTCATACATTCGCAGTCGCAGTTGGTATCGCGGAAACCGTTATGACGGACTCTTGCCCAACGGCTGCCCAGGCTTGCCTGATGCTTTAAGAAGCCGTTAAACAACAGATTCAACCCTTCATCCGGCGTGTCAATCACAACATTTTCAACATCTTTAGAAAGCTTTTCAACTGCATAGGCATAGGCCTTTTCCACACCGCCTGCGGTTAAAAACTTTTCTTTATAAGCCTTCACCTCATCAAAATCTGTGGTGATGCCCACAACAAAGTTCACTTCTTTTTCTTCGCCGGGTGCCAACTCAATAGTGGTTTCAATAGCAAAGCAAAGCTTTTCTGCATAGCATTCGCTGTTGGCGCATCCGCCACGTTTTACTGCATCCGGAAGCATTTCGTCAGAATAAGGACCAACAAAGGCATCATTACGGCTGTCATAACCGGTTACATAGTTATCAGCCATTAAGAAGCCGTAATTCTGTACTCTCTTTTCGCCACCAAAAGCCGCATAGTCTTTGCCGATAACAGCATTTAACTCTGCATCAAAATAACCTCTGCCCATATCATAGCCTTGGGGTCTGTAGAACATATCCATTGCGGTTTTAAAATAAGGCATTGCCTTAATGGTGCGTTTGGTGTCGCTGTTATTTTTCAATTTCAACGTCCAGATTTCGCACTGTTCATTATTCTGAGGAACAAACAAGCGCAAACAACTGGCGATATTTTTATATGTCAAAGAAATTTTGGTGTATCCCAAGCCGTGAACACACTCAAAATTCTCGTAGCCTTTTTCCACCGGCAGAGCGTTAGCCGTCCAATGTTCGTTGTTTTCAGCATCAAGTAAATATATATTTCTGTTTAATACAATATACAGTCTTCTACCCATATCATCCTGGGCAAAACCTTCACCAAAACCAACCTGCGAGGTAAAGGTAACATATTTATCATTCCAAAGATAGTTATACCAATGTCTCGGGGTTCTGGGTGTGGTAATTACAAACTCCTTACCCTCTTTTGCAAAATGACCGTACTGACAATCTATCATCATAGCACCTTCCTGTTCATTTTCTTTTGCATATACTTTTTATTTTTCTCTTGTATCTGCTGCCGCCAGTTTATCTTTATCAATGCCGTTCTGATAATCCGCAACAAACTGCACGAAATTCTTTACACCGTAAATAAGACCTTCTTCACAAATGATATAATCACCGTGATGAGCTGCGGTTCTGTTCTCAGCACTGCCGGTACCTACCCGGGCAAACACAGCCGGCACAACCTCACCGTAACGGGAAAAATCTTCAGAACCC
The DNA here is from genome assembly GCA_015068865.1 of Oscillospiraceae bacterium. Classification (GTDB taxonomy): domain Bacteria; phylum Bacillota; class Clostridia; order UBA1381; family UBA9506; genus UMGS755. Next base: position 8,539 of record SVJT01000065.1, read on the forward strand.
ATGCCAATTTTAAAATACCGAACCGAATCTGTCACCTTACGCATAGAATTCATCATCAGTTCAGACATATAGGGATTGTTATACACGCAAACAGATTTTAAAGGTCCGGTTGCCGTTATCTTAGCACCGGTTTCTTCTGAAAGGCTCTTGGCAATCTGCTCGATGCGATTAAATATTAAAGCACTGATTTTTGTGCTGAAGGTACGGATAGTACCTGTCATTTCTGCATAGTCTGCCACATTGTTCTGCGCCGTTCCGGCATGAATGGTGCCGATAGAGCAAAGGTAGCGCTCCAAAGCCGGCACTTCGCGGCTTAACACCAACTGAATGGCACTATACATACGAAAAGCAACCGCAATGGCATCAATGCCTGTATGCGCCTGCGCGGCGTGAGCACTTCTGCCTTCAATTTCAATTTTAAAATGACGGCTGCAGGCCTGAGATTCTCCAGGGCAAATCGCCAGGGTGCCTACATCAATGCCATTAGCAGTGTGCTGACCAATAATTACATCCACATCGTCTAAAACGCCGTGTTCAATCATCATCATAGAGCCGCTTTTCATACCCTCTTCACTAGGCTGAAACAAGAGTTTTACACGGCATTTTAAATCCTTTTCCATTCCTTTTAACACCTTGGCCGCACCAAGGAGCATAGCCGTGTGAGCATCGTGACCGCAGGCATGCATTTTACCCTCGTGCTTTGAGCGATAAGGAACATCAACTCTCTCGTCTAATTTCAAAGCATCGGTATCGGCTCTGATAGCAATACAAAAACCTTTGCTGTCCGGGTTAATGTATCCAACCACACTGCCCTCACCGTATTGCTCCGTATAGGGAACGCCCATAGCCTCAAGTTCACGCTTAATCAACGCCACGGTTTTCGGCATATCAAAGTCTATTTCGGGATACATATGTA
>SVJT01000066.1 GCA_015068865.1 Oscillospiraceae bacterium
CAACAAAAATAACGCCGCCGTGGTCGCGCACAACATCAACCCAACCGGCAAGTGAAACAGTTTTGCCGATGTGCTCATCACGTATGTCATTACAATATAGGGTTCTATACATGATATATTCCTCCTACAATAATATACTAAAAATTAAAAGTCCCGGAAATATATTTGCATATATTTCCGGGACGAGTAAACAAAACATTTAACCCGCGGTGCCACCCGCATTGATGCTTAAAAAGCATCCGCTTTTATATTCAATTAAAAAACATGGAGTGTTCCCAAACTTACTACTCATCTCAAATGCGCTTTCAGTCCATGGCGCATTCTCCCTTTCAGACTTTCCACAAAAGCCGAGTCTCCACGAATTATTATAGCAAAAAAGCAGCAAGTTGTCAACAATATTTTATCCATACTTTTTAATTATTATTTATGTGTTTCAATGGGAAAATAACTGTTTTAAATGTTGTTTTTTCTGCAATTTAATGGTATAATGAATTTCTGTCAGAATGTTAGAAATGTTGACTAAAAGAGATTGATCGGATGTGAGTAAATGGCAGAAGACATGATGCTTATAGATTTTCATACACACGCATTTCCCGATGTAGTTGCACCGAAGGCTATGGAGAAACTGTCCTTTGCCAGCGGAGGTCTTGTGCCTCAAAGCCTGGGAACCATTTCGTCTTTAAAACAAGAAATGAAAAAAGATGGTGTGGATATTTCAGTTGTGCTGTCTATTGCCACAAATCCAAATCAACAGACAAATGTGAATAATTTTGCTAAAGAGATGAACGATGAAAAAACTATTTTTGCATTTGGCTCTGTTCATCCTGATGCAGAAGATGTGTTTGACGAACTTGAACGCATTAAGGAAATGGGTTTAAAAGGTGTAAAGTTTCATCCTGAATATCAACAGTTTTATGTTGACGACGAAAAAATGAAACCCATTTATAAAAAAATCTCGTCTCTGGGACTTATAACCACCTTTCATTCCGGCTATGACTATGGCTATGCGCCGCCGTATCATTGTATGCCGGAGCATCTTCTCGGCGCTTTAAAATGGTTTGATTCCCCTGTTATTGCGGCACACTGGGGCGGTGTGAGTTGTGGCTTTGAGGTGATTAAAAAGCTTTGCGGACAAGATGTTTGGTTTGATTTGTCCTTTGGTCATGGCATTATGCCAAAGTCCATTGCACAGGAAATTGTCGATAAACACACACCCGATCGCCTCATCTTTGCGTCCGATATGCCGTGGCACAGACCATCCTGGGAAAAACAACTGATAGAAACTCTTGATATTTCACAAAGTGATAAGAATAAAATCTATTATCAGAACGCATTAAAATTATTAAATATTCATATTTAAGGATTAAAATTAATGAAAAATAACAATCAACCGATGTCAAAAACAAGAAGAATATATTTTTTAAGACTAACAGGAAGAGTAGCTGTATTGATTATAACGGCTCTGTTATACATATTTAACGCAAGTGCGTTTGACATTGCAAAGGGCTGGAACTTCTTTCGTGAATTTTCGTTGTTGCATCTTTTGTGGATGTTGTGGATGTGTGATATGGTGCTGCAGCTTATTCCGGTGAAATCGCATATCTCTATTGGTTCACAAAAAGTATTTGAGTCACTATTTAAACCAATTAAAGAGAAAATCAACCATAAGACTTTGAAACAATACATAAGGGATACAACCAAAACAGCCTACAAAGTTATGGCAATATGGATCGCACTGACGGTTTTTATCACTATATTGTATTTGAGCGGAGTCATAGACACAGGTATAATGGTATTAACGGCAACGATTTTTTATGTGTGTGACTTAATTTGCGTGCTCATCTGGTGTCCGTTCAGGCTCATAATGCATAATAAATGTTGTACCACTTGCAGAATATTTAATTGGGATCACCTGATGATGTTTTTGCCCATTATAGCATTAAACAGCTTTTATTCCTGGTCACTGGTTATATTTGCACTTGCGGTATGGGTCGTTTGGGAGATATGTGTACTTGTATATCCTGAACGATTCTGGGAGAACAGCAATATGGCTCTGCGATGCTCTGAGTGCACAGATAAGCTTTGTACACAATATTGCAGAAAATTGAGAAAATAACTTAAACACAAAAAAATATTTCACTTTACAACAAAGGAGATGTAAAAAATTTTTTACATCTCCTTCGTTTATTTGTTATTAAAAAAATTATTTTTCGTTTTTATAGATTTCTTTGAAATACTTGTAGGTATCAACCTTCAGTTCGCCGCAAGCATCTTCGTCGCAGGCAACAATGCCGTTTTTGTGAAGCTGCAGTGCGCTGATAGTCCAAGCGTGGTCAACACCGCCTTCAACGCAGTGGCGCAGAGCGCGAGCCTTGTTGTGACCGCTGATTAACAAAAGAACTTCTTTTGAATCGCAAACGGTGCCAACACCAACGGAAAGGGCTGTTTTCGGCACTTTGTTAGGATCGTTATCAAAGAAACGGGAGTTCACGATTAAAGTGTCCTGGGTCAGGGCGCGAACACCGGTACGGGAAGAAAGGGAAGTGAAGGGTTCGTTAAAAGCAATGTGACCATCCACACCGCTACCGCCTAAAAACAGATCGATGCCACCATAGGAAGCAATTTTATCTTCGTAGCGTTGGCATTCTGCTTCTAAATCTTCAGCCATACCGTTTAAAATGTTAATGTTTTCGGCAGGAATATCAATGTGATTAAAGAAATTATCATGCATAAAATACCAGTAGCTCTGGTCGTGGTCTTTGGGCAGACCAACATATTCATCCATATTAAAAGTTACCACGTTTTTAAAGGAAACCTTACCGGCTTTGTTCATTTCGATTAATCTTTTGTATACGCCCAACGGGGAAGAACCGGTGGGAAGCCCCAGAATGAAGGGACGGTTCTCTTTATGGTTGTTGATGGCATCAGCAATATGCTGAGCAGACCAGGCGCACATTTCGTCATAGTTGTTTTTGATGATCAGTTTCATTTTGCTCACACTCCAATTTTTGTTTTTACATGTATATATTATATTCTTTTTCCAATGATTTGTAAAGCAATATTTTTTTACAAAAAGTAATTAAATTTTGTAAACTTTAGTTCCGAATCTAACGAAAGGCTGTTGCACTAACAACAGCCTTTTGATATTACGCATTTTTTTGTTTTAATCCATCGAACAGAATTCGCAGAAGAATGGAGCCGACGGAATTCCCTAAAATAATAATCACAAATTTCAGCAGATTGAGTGGCGAGAAAACAAGGAACAGATAGGGGAAATCGGCAATACAGTGTTCAAAGCCGGAGAGAATAAAGGCCATAATGCTCATGACCGTGATTAAAGGTTCTTTAGAATAAACGGCAATAAACATCAGTGCGCCACACATAATGCCGTGGGTAAACAAATATATGAAGTCGTGGCTGAATTTTGCGTTAGCGGCAGCTTGCATAGCGGCCATAACGGTTTCGCGCTGAGGGATAATCATATACACGGTAATAAAAATACCAACGAAATTAAAGAACAGCATTAAAGCTAAATCACGTAAAGGAATATCTCGTATAAAGCCGATTTTTCCTGTGTATAATGTAAAACCGTTTTTGATAATCGTTAGCAATGCCAGGCTGAATAAAAAGGAACCAACCACCGGATTTGAGGCAATTGTATTAATGAGAACACCAATCCCTACCAAGATACCGCTCACGATGGAGTGACGGATTAATTTAGCCATACAATCATTCCTTCCCTCTGTAATGTTACTATTGTATCATAAAAAGGAAAAGAATGCAATCGTTTGTATGATTTTGTTGAATGTTGCCGTTATTCCTTGCTGTCTGCGCTGAAAATGTGTGCTTGAGGAGTGGAAATAACGGTTGGCATTTGGGTATAATCTGTCGTAATGCCGAAAATTTGGCTGAAAATGTCGCTGATATGCTCTGTAGCTATCACACGAATCCCTTCGGGCCAGCTGCAGTCTTTAAAGTTATCTTTGGGAATAAAAACAGTTTCGACCCCAGATTCCAAAGCAGCCATAACCTTTGCTGAAACACCGCCTACCGGTTTTACTTTGCCGTGGATGGAAATTTCTCCTGTCATAGCGATACGGTGATTGACAGGCTGATTGGTAATGGCGGAATATACAGCAGTGATAATGGCTGTGCCGGCGGAAGGTCCGTCAACGGGAGTGCCGCCGGGAAAGTTGATGTGCAGATGATAGGCGGAAGGGTCAATGCCATAAAACCGTTCCAGAATTGTCAGCATATTTTCCACAGAGGCCCGCGCAGAACTGGAACGGATAAAGCGACCGCCTTTTGATTCTAATTCCTCCGTTTCGATAATGCCGGTAACAGAAAGCTTTCCGGTGCCGGCAGAGCAGGGAACAGCACAAACCTCAACATCCATCACGGCACCGCAGTCTGCACCGGAAACAGCTAGCCCATTTACCAGCCCAACGGAGTTGCCATCGTACACTTTTTTCTCATAACGGGGTACATACCGACCGAATTCAGCGACCCATTTCACATCTTCTGAGGATATGCTGTGACGTTTATCCAAAAGGGCAACACTTCCGGCAATCTGAACAATGTTCACGGCATCACGACCGTTTTGAGCATATTTGCAAACCAATTCAACTGAACCGGCTTCCATGGAAAAATTGCCCTTTTCAGCAGCGTTTTCTGCAATGGTTTTAATATGATTACGGGAAAGAGGAGAAAAAAAGATTTCGACACAGCGTGAACGGATGGCAGGGGGGATATCTTCAGGTCCCCTGGTCGTTGCACCAATCAAACGAAAGTCAGCAGGGAGCCCCTTTTGAAAAATTTCGTGTACATGGGGTGGGATGTCTTTGTTGCCGGAGGAATAGTAAGCACTTTCCAAAAAGACTTTTCTGTCCTCTAACACTTTGAGCAGCTTGTTAATCTGCGTGGGGTGGAGCTCGCCAATTTCATCTAAAAAAAGAATCCCGCCGTGTGCTTTGGTTACAGCACCGGGTTTTGGCTGGGGAACACCGGCAGGACCATAAGCCCCTGCACCCTGATAAATGGGGTCATGAACGGAACCGATTAAAGGGTCAGCAATGCCGCGTTCATCAAAACGCAGGGTGGTGGCATCCATTTCAACAAATTGAGCGCCACTTCGAAAAGGTGAACATTCCGTTTGAATGGCCTCACGCAGAACAGCACGGGCAGCGGCAGTTTTGCCCACACCCGGCGGACCGTAAATTAAAATATGTTGCGGATTCGGACCGCATAACGCGGCTTTTAACGCCTTGATGCCATCTTCTTGACCAATAACTTCAGACAGATTTGAAGGTCTTGTTTTTTCGGATAGGGGTACAGTTAAATGAATTTGTTTTAAACGGCGGAGTTTTTCAAGTTCGCGGAAAGAATCGCTTTCTAAGCCGGATTTGCTTTGATGCTGTCCGCGAAGCATATTAACAAAATAAATGCCCATAACGATGGTTAAAAAGAGTTGTAATAAAATTAAAACGGTATTAAACAAAAAAAGCGCCTCCTGTTTATCATTTGGGTTTATTATAAACAGGAGCGCTTAAAATTATTGATGAAATAAAAACTTTATTACTTTTCTTTGGTCAGCTTTGCAAAGGACCCCAGCATCGATTTGGTACCATATTCATCGAAAGCAATTTCCAACTGTATATCACTGCCGGAGGGGGTAACGGAAATAATCATACCGCGACCGAATTTTTTATGTAAAACCACATCGCCGGGGCTATATGCCGCAGCGGCGGCTTTTTTAGCCTCTTTGTCCTTTGAAAGTGCTGATAGGAGAGACTGTGTACTGTCATAGAACTGATAGTCGCGCTTGGGTTTGGGAGTCTCTGTCATTCGTTCCGGCTCTTTCACAATGGCATTTAAGCATTCCATTGGAATTTCTTCTAAGAAACGGGAAGGCATGGTGTAACCACTGCTGTCGTAGCGGGTACGGTAGCCTGCATGGCTGATGACGAGATGTTTTTTAGCACGGGTAATACCGACGTAGCACAAACGGCGTTCTTCTTCAATATCATCTTCTGCCAGTGACTTAAAACCGGGGAAAATGCCTTCTTCCAAACCGCAGAGGAATACCTGCGGAAATTCCAAGCCTTTGGCACTGTGCAAGGTCATCAGCACAACACTGTCGGCATTTTCGTCGTAATTATCTATATCAGAAATAAGCGCTGTCAATTCCAAAAAGCCTGCTAAAGTGGGTTCGGAATCATTACGCTCATATTCCAAAACAGCATTGCCCAATTCGTTTAAGTTATCCAAACGGGTTTGGTTTTCGATGGAATCATCCACCATAAGCATAGCACGATAGCCGCTTTCTTCTAAAACCTGTTCTAAAAGCTCGGAAGGTTTTTTATCGGCAGCAATGGTTTGTAATTTGCGGATTAAACCGGTAAATTCCATCACTTTATCTGCAACACGTAAAAGCTCCGGTTGTTCTTTAGCCTGTTCCATTGCAAGGAACATACTGGTGCCCAAACGGGCGGCAACGTCTGAAACCTTTTCTAATGTTGCTGCACCGATTTTTCGCGAAGGCTCGTTCACAACACGTAAAAGACTAATGTTGTCATTGGGGTTCTGCACAAGACGCAGGTAAGAAAGAATATCTTTAACTTCCTTGCGGTCGTAGAAACGAAGACCTGCCAGCACACGATAAGGGATGCCATGACCATTTAAAGTGGTTTCAATGACACGGGATTGAATATTGGTGCGGTATAAAATAGCACAGTCAGAATATGTTCCACCATCCTGTAAAACAGCCTTGATTTGCGTAGCGATAAATTCAGCTTCGTCATATTCGTTGTCGGCACGGTATAAATCAATTAAAGAACCGGTGCCGTTTTCTGTCCATAGCTTCTTACTTTTTCTGCCACGGTTGTTGGCGATAACCGCATTGGCGGCATCTAAAATGGTTTGAGTGGAACGGTAATTCTGTTCCAGCTTAATCACCTGTGCACCGGGGAATTCTTTTTCAAAATTTAAAATATTCTGAATGTTGGCGCCACGGAATTTATAAATACTTTGGTCATCGTCACCGACAACACAAATGTTGTCATAGCCTTGCGCCAACAGACTGACCAGCATAGACTGCGAATTGTTGGTATCCTGATACTCATCCACAAACACATAGCGGAACTGACGCTGATAGCGTTTTAACACGTCAGGTTCCTGAGAAAGAAGTTGAACGGTGCGCATAATAATGTCGTCAAAGTCCAGAGCGTTTGCTTCAGCAAGTTGCTTCTGATACATACGGTATGCTTCGCCAATCAGCTTTTTACGGTAATTGTCTTCGTGCATAGATAAATATTCAACGGGACCGAATAACTCGTCCTTTGCAGTTGAAATCTCGTATAACACGCTGCGTATGGGGAGCATTTTTTCGTCAATATTCAAAGATTTTAAAACCCGCTTCATCAGTGTTTTCTGGTCTGCAGCATCGTAAATAACAAAATCACTGCTGTAACCACCGCCTAATTTTTCAATGTCACGGCGCAGAATACGCATACAAAGGGAGTGGAAGGTACCAATCCACATACTGCCGGCATCTTCGCCAACGGTATTCATAATACGTTCTTTCATCTCGCCGGCGGCTTTATTGGTAAAGGTAATGGCTAAAATTTGCCATGGTTCAGCTTTTTTTTGTTCTAAAATGTGTGCGATTTTATTAACAACCACCGTGGTTTTACCACTTCCGGCACCGGCCAGAATTAAAAGAGGACCGTCGGTTTGCAGAATGGCCTCTTTTTGCTGTGGATTAAATCTGCTTAAATCGATCATAGTGTTTCAATTATTCCTTTCATAACGGAAAGCGCCCGTTCCGAAATTTTGCGGTACCGTTCTCGTTTGTTGCGTTCGCGTTCTTCTAAAGAATCGATAATACCAAAGTTAATATTCATTGGCTGAAAATTTTTGCCGGTAAAGTTGGCGATGTAATGCCCTAAGGCACCGGTGGCGGTGGAAGAGGGGAATATAACCGGCGGTTTACCGAGAAGGTAATGGGCGGCGTTAATACCGGCAACAATACCGGAAGAGGCAGATTCAACATAGCCTTCCACACCGGTCATCTGTCCGGCAAAATATAATCCTTTTCGGTTTTTAAAACCAAAGCACTCGTCCAGCAGACCGGGGGCATTGAGATATGTATTTCTGTGCATGACACCGTAGCGCACAATGTCCATGTTTTCCAGACCGGGAATCATAGAAAACACTCTTTTTTGCTCGCCGAACTTCAAATGGGTCTGAAACCCCACCATATTGTATAGAGTGCCCGTGGTATTATCCTGACGGAGCTGTACCACGGCATGATACCGTTTGCCGGTTTCAGGGTGCTCTAAGCCAACAGGTTTTAAAGGACCGAAGGTGAGTGCCTGCTCACCACGTTTGGCCATAACCTCCACAGGCATACAACCTTCAAACACACGGTCGTTTTCAAAGTCTTTCAGCTCGGCTGTTTCAGCGGAGATGAGCGCCTGATAAAAAGCGTCGTATTCTTCTTTGGTCATAGGACAGTTTATGTAATCCGCTGTTCCTTTATCGTACCGGGCTTTGCGGAAGCATTTTGTCATATCAATGGACTCTAAAGTGATAATCGGTGCGGCAGCATCATAAAAAAACATTTGGTCCTTGCCGCAGAGAGCGCCGATTTTTTCAGAAAGAGCTTCAGAGGTTAACGGTCCGGAGGCAATTACAACGCACTCGGCTTCGGGAATTTCTGTTACTTCTTCCGAGATAACCCGGATGTTTGGGCAACTTCTGATACGCTCGGTAATCATTTCTGAAAAAATGGTCCGGTCAACAGCCAATGCGCCGCCGGCAGGAACCCGTGTACGGTCAGCGGCATACATAATCACAGAATCTAAAAGCCGCATTTCTTCTTTCAGTAAGCCGGCACCGTTTTCCAGACCTTCTGCACGAAGGGAATTAGAGCATACCAGTTCGCTTAAAGTGTCAAGAGAATGGGCAGGAGAGTGTTTTTTCGGCTTCATTTCATATAAGTCGACAGATATGTTGCGTTTGGCCAACTGCCAAGCTGCTTCACAACCTGCCAGACCGCCGCCTACGACGATTGCTTTTTTCATGGAATTTTGCTCCTTGTTCAGATGTTATCTGTTAAAATGTGATTAATAAAATTATGCTGTTTGGGATAGAGTCTGTCCAGTTGAACAATGGCGTCAATATCGCCGATGATGTGACCGGTAACAGATAAATCGTAAGCGGAACGGAACCCCATAACAAGCTGAGTTAAAGCACCAATGTGAGTTTGGATTTCACAATCCAGGCTGTCGTAGCGCACAAT
>SVJT01000067.1 GCA_015068865.1 Oscillospiraceae bacterium
CTGCCTATTTTAAAACCCGCTTTAATTCCAATGAAACATTGTTTACTTTGATGATGAACTATATTGCTATTCAAATAGTGGCATATTTTACCTTGGAATGGTCTATGCCGAAAGGTTCGGGAACACCCAGACCGTTAGAATTCGGACAACTGCCGGCACTTTTCGGACAGAAATATTTAATCAATATTCTGTTTGTTGTTGTGATTACTGTCATTATGTATATTTATTTAAAATACAGCAAGCAGGGTTATGAGATTTCTGTTGTGGGCGAGAGTGAAAATACAGCTAAATACATAGGTATTAATGTTAAAAAAGTCATTTTGAGAACCATGGCTATTTCCGGCGCTGTTTGCGGTATTGCAGGCTTTTTGCTGGTAGCGGGAACTGACCATTCCTTGAAGAGCGATACAGCTGGAGGAAGAGGCTTTACGGCTATTATGGTTTCCTGGCTGGGTAAATTCAATCCTTTGTTTATGATATTGACTTCTTTGTTAATTGTCTTTCTGCAAAAGGGTGCCTCTAAAATTTCTGAAGTGTATCAATTGAATCCTTCTTTTTCGGATATTATAACGGGCATTATCATTTTCTTCATTATCGGCTCAGAATTCTTTATTAATTATAAAATTAAACTCAACAAAAAGGAAACGGAGGGAGAGAGATGTTAATCACAATTTTGCAACGTGCTGTGATGCAGGGGACTCCGTTGCTTTTCGGTTCGACAGGTGAAATTTTAACGGAAAAATCCGGACACTTAAATCTTGGTATTCCGGGTATTATGTATGTTGGTGCTATCAGTGGTGTAGCGGGCTCATTTCTTTATGAGCAGAGTGTGGCATCGCCTGATTTAATAAATCCTGTTCTGGCGGTATTGATTCCGCTGCTTTGCACCTTGATTGGTGCGGCACTGATGGGACTCATTTATTGCTTTTTAACAGTTACTCTTCGCGCCAATCAGAATGTAACCGGTTTGGCACTCACAACCTTTGGTATCGGTATCGGTAACTTTTTCGGCGGCTCTTTGATTAAGCTCGTTGATTCAGATGTGCCGTCCATTGCGCTTTCGACCACCAGTAAAATTTTCAAGACGGAGTTACCCTTTGCAGATAAGCTGGGCTGGTTTGGCGATATCTTTCTTTCGTATGGTTTTTTAGTGTATGTTGCCATTATTGTTGCCATTGTTTCAACATATATTTTAAATAAGACGAGAATTGGTCTACATTTAAGAGCAGTGGGTGAAAGCCCTGAAACCGCTGATGCTGCTGGTATTAATGTTACTAAGTATAAATACCTTTCCACCTGTATAGGTAGTGCTATTGCCGGATTTGGTGGCTTATATTATGTTATGGACTATGCCAACGGTGTATGGTCAAACAATGGTTTTGGTGACAGAGGCTGGCTGTCTATTGCCCTGGTTATTTTCTCCATGTGGCGACCCAGCATCAGTATTTTAGGTTCTATTTTGTTCGGTTTTTTATATGTTATACCAACCTATATTCCGGATATTTCGGTCAGTGCTAAAAAACTGTTTGAAATGTTGCCTTATGTTGTAACAATCTTAGTCCTTGTTATCACAAGCATCAGAAATAAAAAAGAAAATCAACCACCGGCTGCTCTTGGTTTGCCATATTTCAGAGAAGAACGATAAAAATTAAGGGAACCAAAGCCTTGGAACGGTTTTGATCATGAACGATTTAATAAATAGATTAAATCGTTCGTTCTTTTTACTGAAGAATATGTAAAAATGAAAAAACTGCATTTAGGAGGCAATATATGAGTTATATTGAAGAAATCGGTCAAATAATTAACAAGCACCAAAACGAAACAATTTCAATCAGTGACCAAATTTGGGAATTTGCAGAATCCCGTTTTCAGGAATTTAAGTCTGCCAGACTGCAGATTGACTATCTGAAGTCTCTTGGATTTACCATAACAGAAGGTCTTGGCGGTGCAGAAACGGCTTTTGTCGCAGAAGCGGGTAGCGGAAAGCCTATTATTGGCTTTTTAGGCGAATATGATGCTTTAAGCGGTCTTTCTCAGGAAGCAGATGTTGACTGCCATAAGCCCATTCAAGAAGGTGGGGACGGACACGGTTGCGGTCATAATCTCTTGGGTTCAGGTGCTATGGCTGCCAGTGTTGCTATTAAGGAATATATGGAAGAGAAGAATATTTCCGGAACCATCAGATATTATGGCTGCCCGGCAGAAGAAAATGCAGGTGGTAAAGCCTTTATGGTTCGTGACGGTTGTTTTGATGATTGTGACATTGTGCTGGCATGGCATCCCGGCAGCGCAAATTGCATCAATAAATCTGGTTCTCTTGCCAATTTCCGTGTATTTTTTACCTTCCACGGTAAATCTGCTCATGCCGCCGGTTCCCCTCATTTAGGCAGAAGTGCATTAGATGCGGTAGAACTGATGAATGTTGGCGTTAACTATATGCGCGAGCATATGATTGATGAGGCACGTGTTCATTATGCGGTGACGAATTCCGGCGGTACGGCGCCTAATGTGGTGCAGTCTGAAGCTCAGGTGCTTTATGCCATCCGTGCGCCACAGGTTAACCAGGTGAAAGAGCTCTATGACAGAGTTTGCAAAATTGCCCAGGGTGCCGCACTAATGACGGAAACAGAGGTAGACATCAGACAGGTGGCGGCCTATTCCAATTATATCGGAAACGATGTGATAGGCAAGCAAATTAAAGCCCACCTGACGGAATGTCTGCCGCTTGACTATACCGAAGAAGAACTTCAATATGCTGCAAAGTTCCAGAAGGTAATTACCGAACTGGATGTTAAGAATTTAAAAGCCAAAGCTAAAAGAATTGCCGGAAAAGACAGCGAAAAGCTTCTTGCGATGCCCTTATGGAATTTTGTTGGACCTGATGCCTCCGGTAAGGGGTCAACAGATGTTGGTGATGTAAGCTGGGTTTGTCCCACCGGTTATTGTCATATGGTGACCCTTGCGGCAGGCACACCGAGCCACGCTTGGCAGGCAGTCGCACAGGGCAAGAGCTCTGTTGCTCATAAGGGTATGCTGTTTGCTGCTAAGGTTTTAGCGGCAACGGCTTATGATTTTCTGACAGATCCTGAGCTTGTTAAAGCGGCTCGTGAAAACTGGCTTGAAAATTTGGATGGGGAGACCTATCCCAATGCACTTCCTAAGGATGCAAAGCCGGAGATTTGGTAAATGATATTATAAGGAGTGAAATACATAATGAAAACAAGTTACACAATTGATATTGCCGGTTTAAAAAGAGATTTAACACTGTGTCCGTTAAATGAAAATTTATACATCGGTGCCTTTATTATGTTTGGTGACGTGGAATTAACCAAACATTGTGCCAAGGAACTTTTAGCTGTGGCTCCGGAGTTTGATATTATGATTACAGCAGAAAGCAAAGGTATTCCGCTGTTATATGAAATGGCACGGCAAGCCGGTCACAACGATTATATTGTGGCTCGTAAAGGTCCTAAGCTGTATATGAAGAATGTGGTTACAACAGAAGTGGATTCCATTACCACGGCGCATACGCAGACTCTTTGCATTGGCGATCGCGAGGCTGATGCTATGAGAGGCAAAAAGGTTCTGATTGTGGATGATGTCATCAGCACGGGTGAATCTTTGCTGGCCATTGAAAAGCTTGTTAACACAGTAGGTGGTAACATTGTTGGTAAGGTTACGGTTCTGGCAGAAGGAGATGCCATTGGCAGAGAGGATATTACTTATCTTGCACCCCTGCCGCTGTTTGATGCAGAAGGAAATCCTATTGAATGATGAATAAACGAGAAAAAGGACTGCGACATGAGTCGCAGTCCTTTTTTAATTAGTCGCAACAGCAGTTATTATGAACCGGACAGCCGCAACCCTGATTCTGGCTCAGGTATTCTTCTACCAGACAGGTAACTTTTTCAGCAGCAGCTTCAGCGGCGCAAGCGGCTTCGCGTGCAGTAGCAGCAGCGCATTCTGCAGTTTTTGCAGCCTGGGAAGCTTTTGCGGCAGCTTTTTTTGCTTCGCACACCAAACGTTCTATGGTGCGGGTATCAAGTGTAGAATGACAGCAATTGTACATATAATTGTACCTCCATAAATTTAATTGAGGAAGTATCCTCAATTACAATATATGTACAAGTAGAAAGAAGGTGCAAAAAAAGTCGAAAAAAGTTATCGATTCCTGAATTTTCCCGGAGAGGAACCTTTTACTTGTTTAAAGGTTTTAATGAAGTAACTCAAATCGTTAAAACCGCAGGAAAATGCAATCTCGGTTACGCTGTTATCCGTATATGTCAGCTTACGGCAGGCTTTTTCTATGCGATACTCGTTTAAATATTCAATAGGGGTTTTTCCTGTCATATTTTTAAAGTAGCTGCCAAAATATTTAGGCGACATATCAGCAGTTTGAGCCATGTTTTCCAAGGTGATGGGGCGGTCAAAGTTCTCGCGGATAAATGAAAGTATTTTTTTTAATCTAGCAATATTTTTATCATCAGTAAGTTTTGCATTTCCTGATGAAGGACCGTAAGCATGAGAGTCAATGATGATGCCGAAAAAGTTATAAAAGGCGGCAATGGCGCGGAACTTATAGCCTGATGATTGCATCTTTAAAGCATCAAAAACGGCATTTCCGGCTTTGTTCAGCTCTTTGTTGGAACGGGGAATATGCTCCGTTACAAGATAATCACGGTTTAACAGGCTTTCAATGAAAAAACGGCAACTATGGGTATCCATATATAAAAAATTAATGTGGAACACAATGCATTCATATTGACAGTCTTTCGGGGTGGCGCGATGAACTGTTTCAGAGTTAACAAAAACAACATCACCTTTTTGGGCAACAAAATGATTGTTATTTAAGGTAACGGAAAGTTCACCTTCCAAAACGCGCATCAGTTCAATTTCAGAATGCCAGTGAGCCGCCATATGGTAGCGTGAATGGTCTTTGTCTAAATGATACAGCGAAACGGGGAAATCGGTCGTTCCGCGTTGTTCCAGTTCGTTATAAGCCATAAGACACCTCAATTCTGTATATTGTTATACTTTTTACCATTATAGCACAAGTAATCATATGAAAGCAAGTATATAATTATATTATAAACAGTAAAATAACGCTTGTATTTATCAAGCGAAGGAAGGTGTTTTTTATGGCAAAAAGTAGATTAATTGGTGATTATCCTGTTATTGGTATTCGTCCCACCATTGATGGCAGACGTGGACCTTTAAAGGTTAGAGAATCTCTGGAAGAACAGACAATGAATATGGCAAAATCTGCCGCAGAGCTGATTTCTTCAAACTTAAAGTATTCAAACGGTGATCCTGTAAAAGTTGTCATTGCAGATACGACTATCGGTCGCGTAGCAGAAGCGGCTGCTTGCGCTGCAAAATTCAAAAAGGAAAATGTTGATATTACCTTAACTGTTACGCCTTGCTGGTGCTACGGCTCTGAGACGATGGATATGGACCCTATGACCATCAAAGGCGTTTGGGGCTTTAACGGAACAGAAAGACCGGGTGCTGTGTACCTTGCGTCTGTCCTTGCTTCTCACGCACAGAAAGGTCTGCCGGCTTTCGGAATTTACGGTCACGATGTTTGCGAAGCTGATGATACATTTATCCCGGTTGATGTACAGGAAAAAATTCTGCGTTTTGCAAAGTCTGCTGTAGCTGTGGCAACAATGCGCGGCAAATCTTACTTACAGATTGGTTCCATTTGTATGGGTATCGGTGGCTCCATTATCAGCACCGAGCTCTTCGAAGAATATTTGGGTATGCGTGTGGAATCTGTTGATGAGGTGGAAATTATCCGCCGTATGACAGAGGGGATTTATGACGAAGCTGAATTCCGGAAGGCTTTGGCATGGACAAAGAAAAACTGCCCCGAAGGTTTTGATAAAAACCCTGCTGAAATGCAGAAATCTCCCGAAAAGAAAGCAGAGGAGTGGGAGTTTGTTGTTAAGATGATGTGTATCATCAAGGATTTGATGAACGGTAACGATAATCTGCCTGCTGGCTGCGAAGAAGAAAAAGTTGGTCACAATGCCATTGCGGCAGGCTTCCAGGGTCAGAGACAGTGGACAGACTTCTATCCTAACTGTGACTTCCCCGAAGCAATGCTGAACACCTCTTTTGACTGGAATGGTGCCAGAGAGCCTTACATTTTAGCAACTGAAAATGATACCTTAAACGGCGTTTGTATGCTTTTTGGAAAACTCTTAACCAACACAGCGCAGATTTTTGCAGATGTAAGAACCTATTGGAGCCCTGAGGCTGTGAAGAAGTCTTCCGGCTATGAGTTAGAGGGCAAGGCTAAAGAGGCCGGCGGCTTCATTCATTTAATCAACTCTGGTGCGGCTTGTATTGATGCCTGTGGCGAAGTGAAGGATGCTGAAGGTAATGGCGTCATTAAACCCTTCTGGGAAATGACAGAATCTGACCAGCAGGCCTGTCTCAAGGCAACCACCTGGAATGCGGCTGACTTAGGCTATTTCCGCGGCGGCGGTTATTCCTCCCGTTTCTTAACCAGAGCTGAAATGCCTGTTACGATGATGCGCCTTAATATGGTTAAAGGCTTAGGTCCTGTGATGCAGATTGCAGAAGGCTGGACCGTTGGTCTGCCGGATGAGGTTTCCGATGTTCTGTGGAAGAGAACAGACTACACCTGGCCCTGCACCTGGTTTGCTCCCCGTGTAACCGGTGAAGGTGCTTTTAAAACCGCTTACGAGGTCATGAATAACTGGGGTGCAAACCATGGCGCTATCAGCTATGGTCATATCGGCGCCGATATCATTACCCTTTGCTCCATGCTGAGAATTCCGGTTAGCATGCACAATGTGCCGGAAGAAAAAATCTTCCGTCCATCCAGTTGGAATGCGTTCGGTATGGATAAGGAAGGTCAGGACTACAGAGCTTGTGCGGCGTATGGTCCGATGTATAAAAATATTAGATGATGATATAACAGTAAAGGGCTGTGACGAAAGTCACAGCCCTTTAAATGTTCATTGTTTTTTGAGCCGCTTTGCTATCGCAATTAAGTGCTCTAAATCTTCTGTTGATAATCCTTTTGCCACAGAGAGAAGTTTGCTTTCTTTTGAAGGATTATTTGAATCTAAATCAAAAAATTCCATTGGCGTAATGTCTAAATATTCACAAATATAAAAAAATACAGACATTGAAGGAAAACTAACTCCTGTTTCGATGTTATTAATATAGCTTGGACTTTGCCCTATAGACAAACTCATATCTCTTGCAGATACACCTTTATTTAAACGTAATTGTGATAGCCTGCGACTAAACTCTTTTTGTTCCATAAAATCACCATCCTGTATCTAATTGTACTATACAAGATGCTCAGTTTTGTCCAAATAATTCATTAATTTTCGTTGACATATCTAAAACAGTTAGTTATAATATAGTTTGTTAACTATTTTAATTAGTCAATTTAATTGAGATGGGGGCAAAATGTTGGATGTTTTTACAGTAAGTTTTTTTGGTCATCGTATTTTGGAAGAATGGAAGGATAGAGAGATTGAAGAAGTCATCAAAATGCTTTTGATTAAATATGAGTATGTTGAGTTTTTGGTAGGGAGAAGTGGCGATTTTGATCAGCTTGTATCATCGACTATTCGTCGAGTAAGGAGAGAGTGGGGAAGTAACAACAGCTCGCACACTTTGGTTTTACCTTATTTAACTGCAGAGTTTAAAAATAATGAAGAAATTTTGTCTAAATATTATAGTGAAATAGAATTTTGCGAAGCTTCAATAAATGCTCATTTTAAATCTGCATATCAGATCAGAAATAGAGAAATGGTAGATAGGTCAAACCTTATTGTTTGTTACTTGAAAAATGATTTTGGTGGTGTTTATCAAACGATAAAATACGCAGAAAAGCTAGGAAAAAGAATTATCAATGTTGCGATGAAATAAAATACAGTCCGTAAGTTAAACTTATGGACTGTATTTTACTAATAGTATATAGTAAATGTTTTATGCTGTCTATGCATTTTTTTAAAGCACATTAGCTTACATCTGTCATATCCAGGTATAAATGTCCGCTTTCAGCAATGAAATCTTTTCTGCCCTGCAGATTATCACCGAGCAGTAGTTCAAACATATCAGCGGTTTTTTGTGCTTCTTCTGCGGTTACCTTGATCAGTCGGCGTGTTTCAGGGTTCATGGTGGTTAAGGACATCATTTCAGGGTCATTTTCGCCCAAACCTTTTGAACGCTGAATGGTATATTTTTTGCCTTCGATTTTTGCTAAAATCTCCTGTTTTTCACGCTCATTGTAGGCAAAGAAGGTATCTTTACCACAGGTGATTTCAAACAAGGGCGTTTCAGCAATGTAAACCTTGCCGGCTTCGATTAAGGTGGGCATCAGAACGTAAATCATGGTTAAAATCAGGGTTCTGATCTGGAAACCGTCCACATCGGCATCGGTACAGATAATAACCTTGTTCCAGCGGAGCAGGTCTAAGTCGAAGGTATTTAAATCCTTAGACTTAGAATGGGCAATTTCAACGCCACAGCCTAACACCTTGACCAAATCGGTAATGATTTCACTTTTGAAAATTTTATCGTAACCGGCCTTTAAGCAATTCAAGATTTTACCGCGCACCGGCATAATAGCCTGGAATTCTGCATTACGGCTCAGTTTACAGGAGCCTAAAGCCGAGTCACCTTCCACGATGTATATCTCACGGATGGAGGTATCTTTGGTGCGGCAATCCACAAATTTATTGATACGATTGGTGATGTCGATGGTGCCGGTGAGCTTCTTTTTAATGTTCACACGGGTGCGCTCAGCGGTTTCACGGCTTCGCTTGTTAATCAGCACCTGCTCAGCGATCTTTTCTGCCATAGCCTTGTTTTCGATTAAATAAACCTCCAACTGCTGGCGGAGCAGTTCTGTCATCGCATCCTGAATAAATTTATTGGTAATGGACTTTTTTGTCTGGTTTTCGTAACTGGTGATGGTAGAGAAGGAGTTTGAAACCAAAATCAAACTATCTGCCACATCTTGAAAACCAATTTTTGCTTCTGTTTTATTATATTTTCCGTTGTTTTTCAAATATTGGTCAATCACATACACAAAGGCGTTACGAACGGCTTTATCAGGTGCACCGCCGTGCTCTAAGAAACTGGAGTTATGATAATATTCCAGCATATTAATTTCGTTATTAAAGCAAA
>SVJT01000068.1 GCA_015068865.1 Oscillospiraceae bacterium
TTACGATGAAAACGGTGTATTCAGCGGCATTTCCTTTAAAAATGAAGATAAATTCAACTTTGCCTTTGACTGCGTGGATGCCATTGCCGAGAAAAATCCCGATAAACTGGCTATGATGTGGGTGGCAAACGATAAAACAGACCGCCGCTTCACCTTTAGCGATATGAAAAAATATTCTGCTAAAACCGCCAACTATTTTGAATCCTTAGGCATCAAAAAGGGCGACACCGTTATGCTGGTATTAAAGCGTCATTATCAGTTCTGGTTCTGTATGCTGGCTCTGCATAAAATCGGTGCTATCGCCATCCCGGCAACCAATCAGCTGGTAGAGCACGATTTTGATTACAGATATAAGGCTGCCAAGGTAAAAGCTATTGTTTGTACTGCCGATGGTGATGTTTCTACCGAAGCCGAAAAGGCAGCAGCAGGCTATCCCGGTATGATTAAGGTGCTGGTTGGTGGACAAAAAGAAGGCTGGAACGACTTTAACGTGGAAATGGAACGCTTCAGCACGCATTATTATCGCAACGAAAACACCCCCTGCGGCAACGATCCTATGCTGATGCTCTTTACATCTGGTACAACGGGATATCCGAGAATCGCAACCCATTCTTATAAATATGCCCTTGGTCACTACCCCACCGCCAAGCATTGGCATAACGTAAACCCCGACGGTCTTCATTTCACTATCTCCGACACCGGCTGGGGTAAGGCTCTCTGGGGTAAGCTCTACGGTCAGTGGCTGTGCGAAGCTGCCACCTTTACCTATGACTTCGACAGATTCCATTCTGAAGATATTCTGCCCATGTTTGCAAAATATCACATCACAACCTTCTGTGCACCGCCCACTATGTATCGCTTCTTCATTAAAGAAGATTTGTCAAAATACGACCTTTCTTCTATTGAATATGCAACAACAGCCGGCGAAGCATTGAACCCCGAAGTGTTCAATCAGTTTAAGAAGGCAACCGGTCTCACCATTATGGAAGGCTTTGGGCAGACCGAAACCACTCTTTCCATTGCAAATTTTGTTGGCTCCACACCGAAAATCGGTTCTATGGGCAGACCCAGTCCCCTATACGATGTGGTTGTTTTAGACCCCGACGGAAACGAATGCAAAACCGGTGATACCGGTGAAATCTGCATCCGCGTAAAAGACAACATTCCCTGCGGACTCTTTATCGGATATTATCTTGACGAAGAAAAGACAAAGGAAGTTTGGCACGACGGATACTATCACACCGGCGACCAGGCAACCATGGACGAAGATGGATACCTCTGGTATGTTGGCCGTATTGATGATGTTATCAAATCCTCCGGCTACCGCATTGGACCCTTTGAAATTGAAAGTGTTATCATGGAACTTCCTTATGTTTTAGAATGTGCAATCACACCTGTTCCCGATGAAGTGCGCGGTCAGATTGTAAAAGCCACCATCGTCCTTGTTAAAGGCACCGCCGGTACAGATGAACTGAAAAAAGAAATTCAGGAATATGTTAAAACCCACACCGCTCCTTACAAATATCCCAGAATCGTTGAGTTTGTGGAGGAACTGCCCAAAACCATCAGCGGTAAGGTAAGACGTGTGGAAATCCGTAAAAACGATTTGGAAAAACTGAATAAATAAAATCAAAAGACGAGAGTTTACTGAACTTGCAGAAACTCTCGTCTTTATATAAATTAACGCTCATTTTCTGAAAACATTTCTTTACGAAAGATATACACTTCACAACTATTTCTCCTTGTTAGACCGTATACCAAAAAGAGGTGATTCACTTGAAAAAAACCTATGTAACTTCTATGCCCAATCATATCGGTGCCTTTTTAAAGGCGAGCAAATGCTTTTCCCTTTTGGGAATCAATATCACCCGTGTAAGCTATAATAAGGCCGTGGATTCACACACCCTGTTTATTGATGCCGAAGGCACAGAAGAACAATTAAAAAAAGCAGATATTGAACTTGAAAAAATCGGTTATCTGCAAAGCAACGCAAGCAAAACAAGCATAGTTTTAATCGAATTCTGTCTCCGTGATGTCCCGGGAAGCGTTACCAATGTATTAACTCTTATCAATGAATTTAATTTCAACATTTCTTATATCAGCTCTCAGGAAAACGGAACCGATTATCAATATTTTAAAATGGGCTTATATGTTGATGATTTTGATAAGATTTCTGCATTTTTAAAAGAAGCCGAAAAGCTTTGCAAGGTTCGCGTGATAGACTATAACAGTTCTGAAAAGGTTTATGACAACAGCATCTTTTATCATACTTATGTTTTGGGGTTATCGCAGATTATGGGACTTTCAGAGGATATAAGCCGAGAGCTTTTGGTTCATGTTAATCTGGCAATGCAAACACTTGATGAGCAAGGATTGTCCCCTTACCGTACCTTTGACAGCATCAGCAAATTTGCTGAACTTCTGGGTGCCTCAAAGGGCAAAAACTTCAATCCACGCATCAGTACACACAAAATAACAGAACATACCGAAATAATACTTGTCGAACCGCCTTGCGGCAGCAATACCATCATCATAAAAAGCAATGACAAGGTGTTGTTTGTAGACAGCGGCTATGCTTGTTATACCGACGAGATGGTTAACGTGTTCAAAAAAATACTGCCCAGATTTGATACAATGGAAAAGACAATTCTGGTAACCCACGCAGATGTTGACCATTGCGGATTATTGCCCATTTTTGACAAAATCATAGCAAGTGCAAAAACAGCCGCATGTCTTAAAAATGAATATGACGGCAAAAACGGATACCGAGAATCAAACCCTCTCCATAAGCCATATATAAACATCTGCAAAATTCTCACCTCATACCAGGCGGTAAATCCTCAAAAAATAGCCGTATTGGGAAATGATATACAAACGCTGACCGAGCCGCTGACTCAAATTGGTTTTTTTGACTTTGAAGAATTGCATTTTGAGGTTTATGAAGGCAAAGGCGGACATTTGCCCGGCGAGATTGTGCTGATAGATTATTCAAAACACATTGCGATTACCGGGGATATTTATATTAACACACACGGTTTAACAGCAGAGCAGGCTGAATATAATCAATATGCTCCCATACTGATGACCTCTGTTGATACCGATCCAAAATTATGCTTGGAAGAGAGAAATGCTATTATGCAAAGGCTTGGTGTGGGCAGATGGCAACTCTTCGGTGCTCATGGGTTTAAAAAGGAATATTCGGTCAATTCATAAATTATGCTGTTTAAACTATTTTAAAAAAATTTTTAAAAAAACTATTGACAAATAAAATATCTGTTGCTATAATATAATTGTAATCATTACAAAAGTGAAACGATTACAGTTACAGGAGGGTGATAATATGATAGAAAATTATACCGTTTGCCATTGCAAACAAGTGAGCTATAATGACATCGCCGATGCGCTCCATCAAAACACAAATTTGGATAATGTGCTTTCCGCCTTTGAACGTGTGCAAAATGTGACACACTGTTCCACAGGTTGCGGCGGTTGTCATCAAAAAGTATTGGATATTATTTCAGAATTTTTAAGTGGCAACACTCAATAAAACATATTAAAACATAAAGGAGAATGTAAAAATGTTAAATCAAAAAGTTTCTGCATTGTTAAACGACCAGATTAATAAAGAGTTATATTCTGCATACCTCTATTTGGATTTTTCCATTTACTACGAGCAGCAAGGCTTAGACGGTTTTGCTAACTGGTATATGGTACAGGCACAGGAAGAACGCGATCACGCAATGTTGTTTTTAAAATACCTGCAGCTCTGCGGTGAAAAAGTAACTTTAGGTGCGGTGGATAAGCCGGATAAAAAGTTGGACGCATTAATGGCTCCCCTCAAATTCGGTTTAGAGCATGAACAGTATGTAACCAGCCTGATTAACGATATTTACGCCGCAGCTTATGAAGCAAAAGACTTCAGAACCATGCAGTTCTTAGACTGGTTTGTGAAAGAACAGTTAGAAGAAGAAAAGAACGCTGAAGATATGATTAAAAAAATGGAGCTCTTCGGCAATGACTCCAAGGGTCTCTACTCTTTAGATTCCGAATATGCTGCCAGAGTGTATACTGCACCGTCTTTGGTGTTATAATAACTTTTAAAAAAGGAGGTTTTTACTATGAATAAATTTGTTTGTCCCTGCGGATATGTTTACGACCCTGAACTGGGTGATCCGGATAACGGCGTAGCTGCCGGAACGGCTTGGGAAGATGTACCTGAGGATTGGGTATGCCCCGTTTGTGGTTTGGGTAAGGATGCATTCGACGCTGAATAAAATACGGCTGTAGAAAAATGTACAGACCGTACAAAGCAAAAAAATAGACATTCGTCATTAGGCGAATGTCTATTTTTATGTATAATGAAAACCACGATAAGTCTGAACTTGTCAAATAAAGTAGTCACTAAAAACCGCCATAACTTGACTCTTTTTCCCGTATGTGTTATAATGGCTGTGATTGTAAACTCACAAAATGTGAAGCAAATATATTTATAAATACCTATTTTTATGGATTGATTCCACGCGGGAGGATTGTAAATGGAAAAAATTTCAATCATTGTTTCCTGTTATAACGAAGAGCAATCGTTACCTCTGTTTTATGAAGAGATGGAAGCCGTCAGAAAACGGGATTTTGACGAAAGTATCAATTTTGAATATCTTTTTGTAGACGACGGCAGCTCCGACGGTACTATGGAGGTTATAAAATCTCTGAGCAAGAACGATGACAAAGTAAGATATATTTCCTTTTCCAGAAACTTTGGCAAAGAAGCCGCTATGCTGGCAGGTTTAGAAGCCTCTACCGGCGATTATGTCACCTTGATGGACGCGGATTTGCAGGACCCTCCGGCACTTTTGAAAACAATGCTGACAGCCATTAAAGAAGAAGGCTACGACTCCGTGGGAACCCGTCGTGTAACCCGCAAAGGTGAGCCGATTATCCGTAGCTTTTTTGCCAGAAGATTTTATAAAATCATCAATAAAATCTCCAATGTTGAAATGGTAGACGGTGCCAGAGATTATCGGTTGATGACCCGTCAGGTTGTGGATGCCATTCTTTCCTTAAAGGAATATAACCGTTATTCAAAGGGACTGTTTAGTTTTGTTGGTTTTAAGACAAAATGGCTGGAGTATGAAAATGTGGAACGGGTAGCCGGCGAAACCAAATGGTCTTTCTGGAAGTTATTTAAATATGCCTTAGAGGGTATCACCGCATTTTCTACGATGCCTCTTGTTATATCCTCTTTTTTAGGATTGGTTTTCTGCATGATTGCCTTTTTGGCTATTTTGTTTATTATAGTAAAAACCTTGATTTTCGGCGATCCCACCTCAGGATGGCCTTCTATGGTTTGCATAATTGTTCTGGTTAGCGGCATCCAGCTGTTCACCACCGGTATTATTGGACAATATCTGTCAAAAACATATCTTGAAGTAAAGCAAAGACCTATATATATTATTAGAGAAAAAAACTGACGATAGGGGAATCTCCTTATGATGAAACTTAATAAAAAAGAAATTCTTGCTTTGGTAATTATTTTGATCCTGCAAACTGTTCTGTATCTTACCTGGAGCTTCCAGAAAGCATATATTCATATGGATGAAGCATATTCTCTCGGTCTTTCCAGTTATGATAAAGTTGAGATTCAGCATAATGAAGATTTTTACGATACCTGGCATACAAAGGATTACTATGAGGATTATCTGTCTTTGCAGGATGATGAAAAAACAGATTTCCGTCCGGTATATGAAAACCAGAAAAACGATGTGCATCCGCCCTTTTACTACCTGTTTTTGCGCCTTGGTATGTTTTTTGACGGCGGTCATTATTCCAAGTGGCCGGGTGTTATTATAAACATGATCATCTATTTATTTATTACTGTCCTGATGTATTTAATCAGCAAACGCTTGCTCCAAAAGGAAAAACATTCGAAAGAGAAAGCATTGGTCGTAACCTTTCTCGCTGCTATAACAATGGCTTCCATCTCCAGTGTTTTATACATCCGGATGTATGCACTGGCTACATTGAACATTGTGCTGACGACATATTTGCATTTATTACTTTCTGAAGATGAGAACCGCCTTAGAACGATGATTCTTATTGGCATTACAGCTCTCATCGGCTCTTTAACCCATTACTACTATCTGTTTTTCCTGGCAGCGATGTTTCTTTTGTTTGCTCTTCGTTTTTTCCAGGATAAAAAATATAATCTGTTGATTAAATATAGCATGGTTATGGTGATTGCCGGTATCGCTTCCTTAAGTATATTCCCCCATTCCATTCAACATATGTTCTTTGGATACCGCGGACAGGGATTTATCAGCAAACTCAAAAATACAGAAGTATTTCTCAAAAATTTGCTGGCTTATTTGGCAAAACTGGATTTATTTACCTTCCACTGCTTATTGACTGCCGTGCTAATCGTTATCCTTGTCATTTATTCAATTCAACGGTTTAAAAAGAAGTTCTCAAAATACCATAATCCAAATCCCATTAATGCCAGAACCATTTGGGTGCCTACACTTTTTTACGGTCTCATTGTTTCTGTCGCTTCTCCATGGATTGAACTTCGCTATATCATGCCTGTTTGCGGTTTGGTTTTTATCACCGTTGCCTATTATCTTTATCTGTGGTTGCGTACAGTCCTTTCGGAAAAGAAATGTAATGCCTTTTTCGCTGTATTCTTCACGTTACTTATCATTGCTCCTTTTGGATTGAAGATAACGCCGGAGAGCGCATTTGTGAGCAGAAAGGAAATGGTTGACTTAGCAACCGAATCCCACAGTTCTCCTGCGCTATATATGTTTAATTCTGGCGAAAACCGATTTTTAGATGATATTCTCCTGTTTTCTATTATTGATGAATCCTATGTGGCAAAAGATATGGATTGCACGGAAGAGAATATTAAAACCATTTTTAAAGATAAAGACCTTTCAAACGGCTTTTTCGTTTTTATTAACAGTGGTCAGGAAAACGACGATTTACTCGCTGTTATAAAAAAAGCAACCAACAAGCAGGAAAGTCCATATATTTACCGTTTGAACGCCTGCGATGTATACTTTGTAAAATAAATCAGCTTGCGGTAGAACTGCCTTTTTCGACAGTCTGGCGGCTGTCGCTCAAATGCGGCAGCCGTTTTTTATCATAAAAAAAGTCATTGCTTTACATTCTTTACAGTGATATAATGAAAACATACGGAGGTGCTTATATGAATTACAGAAAATATTTATTGGAAGAAGTTATGCCCTTTTGGGTAAATCATGCTATCGACCGGGAGGAAGGCGGCATTATTACCTGCCTCGACAAAACCGGTAACATTAAAGACACTACAAAAAATGTCTGGTTTGTGGGTCGTTCTCTGTGGTCTTTTTCTCTGGCATACCGTCTGGCAGAAGCAAAGCCTGAATATTTAGAAGCCTGCGAAGTTTTATATTCTTTTTTAGATAAATGCACCCGCCCCGACGGCACCCTGCCCTTCACCTGCGACCGGGACGGAAGCAATGAAAAATACCGTCAGCTCTATTACAGCGAAGCCTTTGCTGCCATTGGCTGCGCCCAGTATTATCGCATTTGTCACAAGGAAGAGGTTTGGCAGAGAGCCGAAAAATTCTTTGATATTTGCTATTCATTCTATCAGAACCCCGAAACCAAAGTGCCCTTCCCCGACGATACCATTCCCTACCGTTGCTTTGGCATTGAAATGATTATGCTGAATCTAGCTCAGTTTATGCGTAATGCCGCGGAAGCCGAAGGCAAAGCCGATCCCAAATACGACGCTTTGGCTAAAGAAACCATCCGGCAGATGATTGTCGGCGGACATATTTCCGATGAGGAAAAAGTGGTTCGTGAATACCTGCCCATTACCGAAACGCCTTTAAAACCCCCTCAGCTTGACTATACTTGTCCCGGTCACGTATATGAAGCCGCCTGGTTTGTCCTTTGTGAAGGGGAAGTCCAAAACGATGATGAGATTCGTGCTCTCGGCTTTAAACTGTTAGACTATGCCCTGCCGGAAGGCTTTGAAAAAGAAATTTCCCTGGTAGTAACGGGCATTAACGACCCCGACTTAAACAATTATATCTGGTGGCCTCAGTGCGAAGCCATTGTTGCCTATCATTTAGGCTATAACATTTCTAAAAACGAAAAATACTTACACATTGCCAAACAGCTTGAAGAATTCTCCTTTGCCCATTTTGCTGACCACGAAAACGGCGAATGGTATACTGAGGTAGACAAGGATGGCAACGTGGTCAACTCTGATAAGGGCACTATTTTAAAAGGCCCCTTCCACCTGCCCCGTATGCTCTTTGGTATGATGTCTTTAACTGAAAACGGCGACATTTTGACCTATATGTCATAATCAACACAACTGAAAGGACTGTTTTAAATGAAAATGCCCGATATTAAAACCATGACGCTGCGGGAAAAAATTGCCCAGCTGGTCATTGTTAAGCAAAGCGATTTGATGCAGGACCCCGATACAGCTTACGACAGTCTCCGTGACCCGGAAGATGCCATTCGCATGGTCAAAGAAAACCAGTATGGCGGCATCTGGCTTCACGGTACATTAGATGTTAACCATGTCAATGCTGATTTTTACAAAGAAAATGTAAGCTTTGATTCAAAGGAGCTCCTTGCCTGGTATGAAAACATCCGTAAACACGCCAAAATTCCTATGATTGCCGCCAACGATGCCTGGGGCAGAGGTACGGCAACAGATTTAAGCGTATACCCCAAAGGTCTTGCCATTGGCGCTTCTGCCGATGAGGATGCCGCTTTTAATGTGGGTCGCTCGATCGGCCGTGAAATGTCACTCTGCGGCACCGACTGGATCTGGTCCCCCATCGTAGATAAACAAAACCGTCTCGCCAGTTGTATTGTCCGCCAATATTCCAACTTTACCGATGACATCATCCGTTGCGGCATTGGCTATATGAAAGGTCTGCAATCCTGCAACGTGGCGGCAACTGCCAAGCACTTCCCCGGCAGTGACCCTGTGGAAATGCGCGATTCCCACATTGTTACCACCAACATCAACATTTCTATGGAAGAGTGGGAAAAGGACCAGGGACGGATTTTCCAGGCCCTCATTGATGCCGGTGTGGATTCTGTTATGGTGGGTGCTCA
>SVJT01000069.1 GCA_015068865.1 Oscillospiraceae bacterium
GGTGCCATCAGTGACAAATGTCCTGACCATATTTACCCCTGGCCTCAGCCCAATGCAGGCAATTACCAACATATATTAGACCAGTGGTTTAAAGGGGTGAAAATGGCGCAGCATCATCCCAGTGCAAGAATGTGGGTAATGTCCAACGAACTGGCCAGCAACGGCTGTACGGAATATCCGAAAGTTGCCTGGAAATGCTATCACGAGACAAAACGGTTAAATGCTTCGGCCCTCATCGCATGGACAGATGGCGGAACCAACCTGGAGATGCCATCGGACTTTATCAATGACTGGGCAAGAGGTTATACCGGCGTTGGTCCGGACTATACGGCAAATTATGACATTCCGTTCCTTCAACACGAGTTCCAGTGGTGGAGTACATATCCTGATATCCGAATAGTAGATAAATATACCGGCGGAACTCTGCCTTATGAAATCAATCGCGCCTGCGAATCTGCCGTTAAAAACGGACTGGCAGACAGACTGGTAGATTTTGCCGTTGTTTCGCAAAATGTACAGTATTTAGAGGCAAAGGGAAAGCTGGAGAATTTCCGCCGGACCTGTCCGGAAATTGGCGGCATCTGCCAGTTTAACGGTGCAGATTGTCTTACCTCACCTCAGGGCATTATAGACTCTTTTTATGATAAAAAGCTGGTGGATGCAGAAACTTGGCGCCGTGCCAACGGCGACTGCGCCATTTTGTCCGGCTTGGAGTTTAAAAACCGGTGCTATCAGTGCGGTGATACCTTTACCTGTGAAATCGGTGTTTCAGACTTTTCCCATCCGTCATTTACATCCGGTCAGGTTGTTTGGAAGATCATCGCTGACGGTAAGGAGCTGCTCTCCGGAGAAATTGATTATATGCCTGTCCCCGGTCGCTATGTCAAGGCAGGCGATATTAGTGTTATCATCCCTGAATATGATAAGCCGGTCCCGGCAGTGCTCAGGGTAGAGCTTACAGAAGGTGAGCGCAGGGTCGATAATGAATGGCCCATCTATTTCTTCCCAAAAATTGACCTTGATATGCCGGATGTCGCAAAGTGTCAATACGGTTTCAGAGATTGGCTTGACGGTGTATCCTTTAAAGCCTTTGACAAGACGGATGAATCCGTTCAGGTTGTTCTCACAGATTGTATGACGGAGGAACTGATTGCGTTTGCTAAAAACGGCGGCAAGGTGTTATATGCAGCCGGTGAAGGTGCAGTACGGGCATTCCATCCCCAGGGCTTCTGCGGTCCGGCAGGGGTACAAGGCAGATATTATTTTGTTAACCCTGCAAGCTATCCGCCTTACTCTGAAGGTCAATACGGAACGTTGCTCAATGATTCACCGCTATATGGGGATTTTCCCATAGAACCCGGTACGATTCATGCAGGACTGCAGTTTTTTAATATGCTTTATGATAAAGGCACGCCGATTGATGTTGAGGCTCTTGGTCTTCCCAAGGAAAGTGTTGTTATGCGAATGATTCATACCTGGCAGTTAAACCATTCTCTGGCAGAACTCTGCTGGTGCAAATGCGGAAAGGGAAGTATTGTTATTTGCGCGCTTGAACTGGATCAGAATTTTGCGGAAGCACCGTCTATGCTTAAGAATCTTATCACAATGCTCAAAACTTCTCCGGCTCCGGAAACGGAAATTTCCGATAAAAGCCTTGAAAAGCTTTGTGCAGCAATGATGCTTTCAGAGTGAGTTCTGCAAGTTGCAGTAAACATAAAAGGAGATGTAAAAACAGCTTTTACATCTCCTTTATTTTTTGCTGAGCATCATTAAAAACTGCTTGTTACATAATTAAGTAATATTTTTTTGAAGTATATGCGTAATTTTACAAAAATGAAGCAGAATTATACATTTAATCATAAAAAAATTTTTGTTATAATTGTTATACAATATGAAAGAGGTGTATTCAATGAAATTAGTTGCAAAGAAAGAGAAAGGAAATGAATTCCGGCAACCTGTTCTTTCTAAGGATAGGGTAGCTCATTTTTGGCGGAATGTATTTCGTAATCGATATTTATATCTGCTCATGCTTCCGGCTATCGTTCACCTGGTGATGTTTGAGTATAGTGCTATGTATGGTATTACTCTTGCGTTTAAAGAATTTCATGCCAAACTGGGTATTACGCATAGTCCTTGGATTGGTTTTAAACATTTTGAAGGTATGTTTACGGATCCGTATTTCAGGACGGTTTTACTCAATACCATCAAAATTAGCTTTGGTAGAATTATATTCGAATTTCCCATGGGCATCATTATCGCTTTGTGTTTTAATGAAATCAAAAGCGCAAGGCTTAAGAAAACACTGCAAACTGCATACACCTTTCCGCACTTCTTGTCTTGGGTTATTGTTTCCGGTGTTGTTTTAAACTTTTTGAATTATAACGGTCCGCTGAATACCATAATTGATGCCTTAGGTGGAGAACGGCAAATTTTTATGGGGAATAAAAAACTGATTGTACCCATTTTGTACATAACAGACATCTGGAAGGAATCCGGTTGGGGCAGCATTATTTATATTGCAGCCATCACAGGTATCAACCATGAATTGTATGAAGCGGCTGACTTAGACGGAGCAACAAGTCTTCAAAAGATATGGCATGTTACCTTGCCGTGTATCCGCGGAACGATTTTAGTGATGCTGACCTTGCGAGTTGGTAGTGTTTTGAATGCAGGTTTTGACCAGATATTCAATATGTCCAACTCTATTGTGCAACAAACAATTGATATTCTGGATACATATATTTACCGTATCACATTCCAGCAGGCGCCGGATTTCTCATACAGTACAGCGGTGGGACTGTTTAAATCTGCCATAGGCTTTGTTATGGTAATGATTGTTAATAAAGTTACTCAAAAGCTTGAAGGTACAGGTATTTTAGATTAGGAGGCAGATTTAAATGTTAAAGAAGAAGAGAATATCCGTAGGAAATATTATTCTTACAGCAATTATGGTTTTGTGGGGTATTGTAATCGTTTATCCTTTTTATAACTCCATCCTTGTTTCGTTCATGAGCCAGGCAGAGTATATGAGAAAGCCTTTTGCGTTTATTGTATCCAATCCCACGTTAACGGCATATGAGGAAATTTTTAGTGACAGTAAGTTTTTGCTGGGATATCGTTCCACACTGTTTATCCTGGTGACTAAATTGCCTCTATCCTTGATTATTACCTGCGCAATGGGTTATGCATTATCCCGAAAGAGATTTCCGTTCAGTAAAGCCATCAACAACCTGACGGTGTTTACCATGTATTTTGGTGGCGGCACCATTCCGCTTTATTTACTGATTAAACAGTATGGTCTTTTAGATTCTTATGCCAGCTTAATCCTTCTTGGCTCCTTTGGTGTTTATAACATGATTCTTGTTAAGAACTTTTTCTACACCCTGCCGGACAGCTTAGAGGAATCAGCGAAGATTGACGGTGCAAATGATATTTTGATTTTTGCTCGAATCTATATTCCGCTGGCAAAACCCATCATAGCAACGGTTGCCTTATTTATTGCAGTTGCTATCTGGAACGAGTGGTTTAGCGCTATGCTGTATATTTCAGATCCTAAAAAATGGCCTCTTCAGCTGGTGCTTAGAGAAATTATCGGCAATGCAACAGACGTAGTTAAAGAGGGTATGTCTGAAGAAGAAATGATGAAGAAAGAAACCTTTGCCTTAAATGTTCAGATGGCATCGGTGGTTGTGACAATGCTTCCGGTTATGTTAGTATATCCGTTCTTGCAGAAATATTTTATGCAAGGCTTAACTGTAGGTGCAGTTAAAGGTTAATAAAATAAATTAAATGGAGGAAAGAATTATGAAAAAAACAGTAGTATGGTTATTGGTTTTAGTGCTCGCGTTTGGCGCGCTCTTATCCGGCTGCGGAAACTCAAAAGGCAAAGAAGAAGCGAAAGACAGCGATGGCAGATTCGTTATTTCGGTTGCTATGCCTAATGCAGACAATGAAACTTGGGGAAATGATGACTATTATCGGTATATCACAGATAAAATAGGCATCTCGATTGATTTTAAAGCGCTTTCTGGTGCCTCTGCATCAGAAAAAGCACGTATTACAATTTTATCCGGTGATATGGCAGATGTTACATACTGCGATTTTATTATGGATGAATATTTGAAATACGGTAAACAGGGTGTTGTTAAAACCTTGCCGGCAGACTGGGAAGAAAAATACCCCAACTTAGGTTTCTCAATGGCTATGACAGGTATGCTTGACGAGTTAAAAGCTGCAGGCGATAATGAGATTTACGGTCTGGTTCGTCCTATGGACCGCTACCATGATTTTCTGGCAGAATTCAGACAGGGCTATAGCGAAGGAAAAAATATCAGTGACATGATGTCCATTCAGGAATACCGTCACATTGATAAATATGGCTTCGCTTACAGAAAAGACTGGGCAGAACAGTTGGGCATCAAAGTTGATAAAATTATGACATATGATGCATTCATGGATATGGCACGTAAATTTAAAGAAGCAGATTTAGGCAATGTTGGAGCTGATAACGTAGTTGCAATTGCTGTTGATCATACAGAAGCTCCCAATATCTTCGTTACAGCGTTTAACTCCAGTTACAAATTCTTCCACAAAGATGAAAGTGGAAAATATGTTTGCGGTTTCTTGGAAGATTCTACAACAGAAGGCTTAAAAGCTTATAAAGAAGCTTATACATCCGGTCTCCTTGCAAAAGATTTCTATACACAGAAAGCCCAGAATCTGAATGGTTTATTCTGTGCACAGCGTTCCGGTATCATCTTCCCCAGAGGCGAGTTTACCGCTATTCGTAAATTGAACACCGAATTTGAAAAAGCGAATCTGGGTCTTAAGGCAAAAGATTGCATTGATATTTGCTGGATTATTTCTCCTGATGGTAAGGTACATGGACGTGAAGAAAGCAATTTCTACGGCGGTTATTACTTTAACCCCGATATGTCTGATGAAAAGTTTGCCAAGATTTTAGAGCTTGCTGACTATGTTTCCAGTGAAGAGGGTGGTCCCCAGGTTAAGCTGGGTGTTCCCGACAAAGATTTCAAAGTTGAAAATGGTGAATACATCATCACTCGTGAAAAAACCGAGGACGGAAACTATGTAGATGTTGCCAAACTTTATCCCTCTTATGGTTTCTTTGCATACTTTATCAATCCTCAGTATAAAGTGCAGATTGAAAGTGATCCCTACGCTATGGAACTTCAGAACGATTTGTTAAAAGCTAAGAAAGAATATGAACTTTCTCTCTTAAACAGAGACGTTGTTCGCGATTGCTATTCTGATGAGGATTATAACAAGTTCAGAGCAACATATGATGTAAATAGTATGTTCGCAGAACTGGTTGTTTCCGATGAGGATATTGAAACGGCTTGGGCGAAGAAGAAAGATGAATTCAGAACAACAGCAGAAAGTATTGCTGCCAAGATGAACGAAACTTTGCTTAAATAATGACTGTAAGTCTTAACGGCACACAGAGAAAAACACTGGTTTTTTCTCTGTGTGCCAAAGTGCCCTTTATAAAATCATTTTTTTACGTGGAGGATATATGAAAAAGCGTTTATTAACTCCAATTTTAATTGTTTTTCTTCTGATAGGTATGCTTCCTGTTGGCGCTGAAGAAGCAAAAACATTTTCCGATGTTCCGGAAGGTCATGCTGCCTATGAGGCTGTTCAGTTTTTGGTTGGAAAAGAAATTATTAACGGTAAAACAGCTACTGAATTTTGTCCGAATGACGGTTTAAAAAGAGAAGAATTTGCTAAAATTTTAACTCAGGCTGCCAAGTTGGGCGACGGTAGCGGTGCACCTATTTTCAGCGATGTACCGGCTAACACTTGGTTTGTGCCCTATGTTGGTGCTGCTGCTAAAGCAAATTATATGTCCGGCATATCCCAAAACGAATTCGGTGTTGGGCTAATGCTTTCCAGACAGGATCTTGCTGTTATTATTATAAGATGGGCAGAAAAAATCAATATGGTGCTGGAAAGTGACAGTTCTGTTTTATTTGCAGACAACAGCGATATTGCTGATTATGCCAAGGATGCTGTTTCCAAGGCAGCTGCATATGGCATTATGGAAGCAAGAGAGAATAATTGCTTTATGCCAAAGGAAATTGCAACCAGAGCAGAGGCTGCCTGTGCTGTGTATAACCTGTTGATGGCAGAGAGAGAAAACAGCGAACAGCAGGGCAGATGGTCTAAATCCAAAAATAAGTGGGACGGCCCTTATGACTTTGACCCCGACGATAAGTTAATGGAAAATATGCCAAAGCCCTACAGTGTAGAAAACTGGCCCACCACAGAGCTTTATTTTGAAGATTTTAATGATGATGATTATGGCGAGCTGACATATTCTTATGGTGGCGGCAACTGGTATCGTTCTCCCAATGCAGGTCCTGACGGTAGCGGATGTATTGTGGCGGAAGACGGTGCTACGGCTGTTTTCAACTATTATAATGATGACTTGGAAGCCGGCGATGTTCTTGTTATTAAATGTAAATTAAAGGCAGAAAACATCAGCGGCAGTGGTAACTACCGTGCGATTCTTTCTGTTTATGATGACAAGGGCAACTGGCTCGGAGAATCCGGCGGTGGCTCCAAGGGTCTCTTAAGAGCCAGCACAGATGGTTGGATAGAAGAACAATTTATTACAAGTATTCCTGAAGATCCCAATGCTTTGTCTAAGAAAAAATATGTTTTCCACATTCAGTGCTATATGTATAATCTGACCGGTAAGGTTTACTTTGACGATTATTCCATCAGAACGCTTTTGTATGACCCCTTGGAAACCGTGTTGATGACGCCTAATTACAAAGGTTTGATTTACGGCGAAGGCGGCGTGGGCGATATTGCCCTGCGTGCTCATGTCAACGACTGGAACGGCGGCTATGATTTAAACAATTTCATATTTAAATCCCAGGTTGTGGATGAAGATGACAATGTATATATGGAATCCGTAACGGAGGATGTTACACCTGTTATGGATGTATACTTCTCATCCAAGGATTTGAAGATGAATGAGGATTATTACCTGGAAAACTTCCTTATTAATAAGGAAACGAATGAGGTCATTGTAAAACGAAGCTGGACTTTAAGAAAACGTCCGGAAGATTATCGACCGAAAATCTATATTGATGAGGATTGTCGTTTAATCAAAAATGGTGAGCCGGATATACACACCAGCATTTTCCATTACAGCCGTGAAGCAGACGGAGGCTTTGACCTTTCTCAAACCATAGGAACGGATGTGGAAGCGTACCATAATAACGGTATGGCATGGTGGTATGCGTTTGCTAACCTGACAGAAGTTCAAAAGGATGTTGTGGCTTTAGAAGAAGCCAATAAAGGTATGGTCTTATCCACCGGTCCTTTCCGTTTCGGCGGTATGCTCTATCAGGAAATTTATAATCATATTAAAGAGCAACCGGATGTTCGCGGTTACCTGGGCAGAATGATTGATTATTATAAGGATTTACCTATTATTGATTTGTATTATACACAGGACGAAATCGGCGGTACCAACATGGGTGAAGAACTTCGTTGGCAGAATGAAATTATTGCCGAACACGACCTTGACCATCCCACCTTTGGTGCTATTTGTGCTAAAGATGAGAAAAATCCGGGTGTTTGGGCAAAAACTACGGATATTATCACTTCTGACCCCTACCCGGCAACAGGTCTTCCTGATCAGGATTTATATGAAGTGACGGACTTTGTTTCCTATTTAAGAGACTCTAATCCCAACAGACCTGTTGGTGTGATTCTTCAGGGGTTCTACTTTAGTGGCAGAGGTAACAAACTGGGTAAGGATATGAGAGGTCCCACACAGGAAGAATTCAGAAACATGGCATTCCAGGCAATTATTGAAGGTGCCTGCATGCTGGACTGTTATGCTTGGGATAAAAAAATAACGCCCTCTCCCGGACGTAACATCGAAGATGAGTGGGTGGAAAGACAGGAAGTGTTCTCTGAAGTTGAGAAATTAGAACCCATTATGGTTTCTAATTTACCTGCACCCTATTATGAAGTGAAGGGCGGCGGCAAGTGGCTCAACAGCATGACGAGACGCTATGACGGCAAATCTTATCTGTTTGCTGTAAACAACCAGAAAACAACTAAATTTGCAAGATTCTATTTAGACGGTGTTAAGAAGATTACCGGCATGTATAGCGGTCAGACCTATGAAGCAGACCGTGAGGGTTGGTTTGAAATCGAGTTCCCTGCTTATATGGTGGAAGTGTTTGAATATGAACAGGCTGATTACAAATCATCTCATGCTGAACTGGAACGTTTCGGTATTATGGATACAGAAGGCAACGGCTTTATAATGCAGAATTCCGAAGATGAAATCCCCACCTTCTTAATTGAAAAGGATACGGATGAAGTAACTTTCGGTTATCAGGTAAGTGATTACAGTACCTTGTATGTCAACGGTGAAAAAGTAGAAAAAGGTGATGTAATCAACATTGGCGGTTTATCTGAAATTAAGGTAAAGGTAGTATCGGAAGACGGTCGCTTTACCACAGAGAAAACCTTCGCGTTGGAACGCAGGTAGAGGAGGTAAGCAATGAAAATTAAAATATTAGTGTTAACGCTTATCATGGCTTTATGCTGCGGCAGTTTTTCTGCCGTAGCTGCCGAGCCTGCGGTTGCGGCAACAGCCGGTACGGTTGTGATTGATACAACACTCTCCGGCGTTGGGGCAGGGGTACCTGTTATGGTTCTGATTCTGCCTGAAATTAATGAGGCTGTAACAAATGAGGATGTTACCTTGAGCCGTTTGCCTCAGGGCACATCTGCTTCCGCGATTATTTCAGCCTTAAAGAGCAACGATTTAAAATATTCCACTTTTAAATCGT
>SVJT01000002.1 GCA_015068865.1 Oscillospiraceae bacterium
GTATATCTCCTTAACTGCGATTTTACTCTTGCAACAAGCTCCGAAGGATTAAACGGCTTTGTTACATAATCATCAGCTCCTGCAGTAAGACCGAGTATTTTATCTGCATCTTCTGATTTTGCAGACAATAAAATGACGGGGATATTCCTCGATTCTCTGAGTTTCATCAGAGTTTTGATTCCATCAAGCTTTGGCATCATAATATCAAGAATCATCAGATGAACTTGCGTTTGTGACAGAATATCAAGTGCTTCAATTCCATCATAGGCTTTTAGAACTTTATAACCTTCACCTGACAGAAATATGCTGATACTATCGACTATCTCTCTGTCATCGTCCACAACCAATATCTTCATAATCTTTCACCTCCGGTTACATCATACAATATAATTCTTAATATTTGGCAATGAAATTTCTTAAGATTTCTTAATAATTAGATCGTTTTTCAACATTACAAAAAACCGAATGACCTAGATTGTCATCTAAATCATTCGGTTTCTATGGTGGGCCTTCAGGGACTCGAACCCCGGACCGACCGGTTATGAGCCGGTTGCTCTAACCAACTGAGCTAAAGGCCCTTATATTTACTAAAATATTTTACCAAAATAACATCCCATTGTCAATAGTTTTTTCTTGACTTTATCAGCTTTTTCGTTTACAATAATTTATATATGTTTTTTGGGTAGGTGATTACGATGGAAAATCCGGCAGTATTAAAAGACTCTTTAGAAACTTTGCAGAAAGTTGTATTAGAAAACTCGCAAATTTCATCTGATACTTTTAATAAATATAAAGATAAAGTTAAACGCGGTTTGCGTAACAACGACGGTACCGGTGTTTTAGCCGGTTTAACCGGTATCGGTAACGTTCACGGTTATGTGGTTTCTGAAGATGAAAAGGTTGCCGATGACGGTCGGTTATCATATCGTGGCATTGACGTTGCCGAAATTGTAGCAAATTGCGCCAAGGAAAAGCGTTTTGGCTATGAAGAAGTTTGCTACCTCATTTTATTTGGTAAACTGCCTAACCGCACTGAATTGGATTCTTTTAATGAATTGTTGGCACAATTGCGTCCGGTTCCTTATGATTTCCGCGAAGATGTTATTATGCGTTGTCCCAGTCCGAATATTATGAACAAGCTGGCTCGTGCTGTTTTGACTATGTATTCTTATGACGACGCAGCAGATGATACAAGTCTTACAAATTTAATCAGTCAATCTATGCTTTTGGTTGCCCGTGTGCCGACCCTGGTAGCTTATGCCTATCAGGCAAAACTCCATTATTACGACGGAAAAAGTTTGTACATTCACAACCCGCAGCCGGAACTTTCTACAGCAGAAAACTTTTTGTATATGATTCGAAATGACAATCAGTATACCCGCTTAGAAGCTGAAATTTTAGACCTTGCCTTAATGCTCCATGCAGAGCATGGCGGCGGTAATAACTCTGCTTTTACCACTCGTGTGGTTTCCTCTTCGGGTAGCGATACGTATTCAGCCATTTCTTCTGCTATCGGTTCTTTGAAAGGTCCTCGTCACGGTGGTGCCAATCAAAAAACCATGGGCATGATTGAAGACTTCAAGGCAAACATTGAAGATATTACTGATGCTGATCAGGTTGCGGCTTACATTGAAAAAACACTGCGCAAGGAAACCTACGATCACTCCGGTCTGGTCTATGGTATGGGACATGCTATTTATACCCGTTCTGACCCTCGTGCTGTTATGCTGAAGAAAAAAGCCGCCGAACTTGCCAAGGTAACCGGCAACGAAAAGGAATTCGGCCTGTACTGTATGATTGAAGAGTTAACACCGGATATCTTCCATCGTATGCGCGGTCCTAAGGATATGTGTGCTAATGTGGATTTATATTCCGGCTTCGTGTATAAAATGTTGAACATTCCCCCTGAATTATATACACCTATGTTTGCCATTGCCCGTATGCCCGGTTGGTGTGCACACCGCATGGAAGAAGTTCTTTACGGAAGCCGTATTATCCGTCCGGCATATAAGAGCGTTTCTAAAACCAAAGAATATATACCCATTGAAGAACGATAAAAACCGTTAAAAAGCGGATGTAAAAAAGTCCAGACCGCAAAAAAGGAGATGTAAAAAATTTTTTACATCTCCTTTTTTATATTTAATCAAAATGCTTTTCCGCAACCGGGACAAAATGCAGAATCAGATGTACAGGCAACACCACAATGAGGACAATACTTTTTCTCCGATAATCCTGTAGCCATTTCTTCCTGCTTTGCTAATGTTGTACGCAACTGATCTATTGCCACCAGTGCCTGCTCAATTTCTTCACTTAACTCTTCATTCCCGCGTGCTGCCCGATAGGTCAACTCACCCAACCGCATATAATACGTTTTAAGCGTATTCTTTGTATCGGAAGATGCTATTTTAATCTTCGTTTTTTCTACCATTTTCCCTGTTTGTTTAACAGCTGTATCCATTGCCTGTTTAACAGAATCTAAAAAACTGTCCATAACAAAAGCCTCCTTTTCTTCACAAACCAAAAAACATTTATGCATATTTAATTATATTTTACCATACTTTAAAATATTCGTCAATATATCGCCTTAAGAAATATTATGTCCGCAATAAAAAATAACCAATTTTTTTGGATTCTTATTGACAAAAGTCCAAATATGTTGTATTATTAATATGAAAATCCAAAAAGATTGGAGAATCCTATGTATACAACATCTGATACTTCATTTCCTTCAAAATTAAAAGCCTTACGAATCACACACGGAAAATCCCAGGAAGCATTGGCAAAAGAATTAGGTATTTCGCGAAGTTGTCTGGCAAATTACGAAACCGGCAACCGTCAGCCTGACCAAGAAACACTAATCCGCATTGCTGATATTTTCAATGTTTTAACGGACTATTTAGTTGACCGTACTGATTTTAGAAATTTTGACCTCACACGTTCTGAAATGGATGAATTAATACAAATCAAAAATAAACTAAATATTTATAATGACTTTTTAGATTTGTCCTCTATGGACATTGAAGGTCGTATTGCCGTCATTCAATTTTATAACCACATTAACAGGATCGTGAAAAATGAGGAACAGTGATGCAAGTGATGATTTTTTAGACATAAAAAATCGGAACAAGCATTACTTGTTCCGACGTGGTGAGGATAAATGGACTCGAACCATCGACCTCTTGCATGTCAAGCAAGCGCTCTAACCAACTGAGCTATACCCTCATATGCCGGATCAACATCCGGCAATTCATTATTTTACCACAAACATGCTTAAAAAGCAAGCATTTCCCATTGTTCAAACTAATTCTTTTTTCTGTAATCCAAAGCCAACCAATCGCCACTTTGAGCAACATTCAGCTTGTGGAGCGGTTCCCCATCATAGGTGGCCTGCACCTCGTCACCACGGTCGGTAATGATACCGGACGTAATGTAAACACCATCCTCTTTCAGCAGCGGTGCAATTTTTGGTGCCAGCGCAATGATAACATCTGCCACAATGTTCGCCAGGATAATGTCATATTTTCTATCCGAAAGGCTCTGCAACAGTGCCTCATCCTCTAACACATTGCCGGCAAATACACGATAACGGTCATCTTCAATGCCGTTTCTCTGTGCATTTTCGCGAGCAATACGGGCAGCATTGGGGTCAATATCCACCGCCGTTGCAGATTTTGCTCCCAAAAGCAGAGCAATGGCAGATAAAATGCCGCTGCCACACCCTAAATCAAGGATTTCCATCCCCGGCTGAATATATTTTTCCAAACGCTCTAAACATAATTTAGTGGTGTGATGAGAACCGGTGCCGAAGCTCATCCCCGGATTAATTACAAACACCGTTCTGTCTGTTTCTTCTTCCAGCGTTTCCCATTCCGGCAGCACCAGAATTTTTTCGCCAATGGACAGTGGCTTAAAATACTGCTTCCAGTTGTTAGCCCAGTCTTCTTCATCCACATCAGAAAGCTCAAAACGCAAACTTCCAAACAAACCCTCTGAATCCATTTCCTTCAGTTCTGCAATGGTTCGTTTAGCTTCTGTCAGCATTTCATGACCGGCACGATCATTGGTTACATAAATTTTAATATTGGTTTCACAGGATTTTTCCTTTAAAAGCTCCTCATCCACATAGTCCCATGCGGAGCGGTTTTCTTCTAAAAAGGTTTTAAAATCTGCTTCATCTTCAATTTCAAGACCTGTAATCCCCAACTGATACAATCGACCGCTAACAGGCTCAATTCCCTCAGATGTTGTATAGATTACAGCCTGAATCCAACTCTGTCCCATAATAACTCCCTCTTATGAAAGGTTCAGCATATGGCTGACCACATCATACATTTCTGTTTTATCACAAGTGGTTGTAAAAATAATCGGTTTTGTCCGCAAATCTGCCAACGATGTCGGAATGGTGAGTTCGCCTTTTTCTGCCAGTGTCTCCAGCAAAGCAAAATCGTCAAGACCGTCAGCCGCACCGTCGCCGGCAATGGCATTCAGCACATTATCGCTGAATTTAAAGGGGCTGGCTGTAGAAACAATAACGGTTTTGGTTTCATCACCTGTTTCCGCACGATAGGCATCATATACACATTTTGCCACAGCCGTGTGCGTATCAATCACATAGCCGTTTTCTTTATGCACGGCACGAATGGTTAAGAGAGTTTCCTCATCATTGCAGCAACCGCCGTAGAATACTTCCTTAATCTTTGCCTTGGTTACTTCCGGCACTTCATATCTGCCGGTTTCAGCAAGCTCTTTCATCCATTCCGCAACACGCACATCATCACAACCGGTAATATGATATAAAAACCGTTCCAGATTGCTGGAAATCAAAATATCCATAGAAGGAGAACTGGTTGTTTTAAAGGGGCGGTTTTTATCATACACACCGGTACGAATAAAGTCTGTCAATACATTATTTTCATTAGATGCACAGATCAGTTTACCGATGGGCAGACCCATTTCTTTTGCATAATATGCCGCTAAAATATTACCAAAGTTACCGGTTGGCACAACAAAGTTAACCAAATCCCCGACTTTGATTTCATCGTTTTTAACCAGGTTGGCATAAGCAGAAAAATAATATACAATCTGCGGTACCAAACGACCCCAGTTAATGGAGTTGGCACTGGACAGCATAAAATTATTCTGTTCCAGCACGCGAGCATATTCTTTATCGCCAAAAATCTTTTTCACTCCGCTTTGAGCATCGTCAAAGTTGCCATATACAGCCGCCACGTCAACATTGTTACCCTCCTGGGTTGCCATCTGACGCTTTTGCATACTGGAAACGCCGTTTTCAGGATAAAAAACAATAATTCTTGTCCCATCAACATCCTTAAAGCCTTCCAGAGCCGCTTTCCCTGTATCACCGGATGTAGCAACCAAAATGACCACTTCTTTTGTTTCACCGGTTTTCACCACCGACTTTTTCAAAAGATGAGGTAAAATCTGGAGTGCCATATCCTTAAAAGCACAGGTGGGACCGTGCCACAGTTCCAGGAAATAGACATCCTTTGTCAATTTGTATAAGGGGGCAATTTCATCGGTTTCAAATTTAGCTTTATTATAAGCACTATGCGTACATTCAGAAAGTTCTTCGCCGGTAAAATCAGTTAGATAACCTTCCAGGATTTTAACGGCACGTTCTGTATAACTCATCTGTGCCAAGGTTTCAATTTCTTCTTTTGTAATCTGGGGAATGTCCTTGGGAACAAACAAACCGCCGTCCGGTGCCAGACCTGTTTTAATGGCAACAGCCGAGGATACGGAAAGAGATTTGTCCCTTGTACTTGTATAATCCATTATTGTTCCTCCTCATTGAAGACGTGCTTCTAAGGCAGCCTTTTCATTTTCGTAACCGGGCTTGCCCAAAAGCGCAAACATATTCTTTTTGTAAGCTTCCACACCGGGCTGGTTAAAGGGATTGACAGCCAGCAGATAACCGCTGATGCCGCAAGCCTTTTCAAAGAAATAAACCAGCTTACCGAAATTATATTCATTAAGGGCAGGAATGTTAATAATCAGATTGGGAACGCCACCGTCGTTATGTGCCAGAACAGTACCTAAAAATGCCTTTTCATTTACATGAGAAACGGTTTTGCCGGCTAAGAAGTTCAAACCGTCCACATTGTCACCGTCTTCTTTAATGGTCACATCAGCGGTGGGGCTTTCTACATGGAGAACAGTTTCAAAAATGTTTCTCAAGCCATCCTGAATGTACTGACCCATAGAGTGCAGGTCTGTTGAAAAATCAACTGCGGCCGGGAAAATACCCTTCTGATCTTTGCCTTCACTTTCGCCGTAAAGCTGCTTCCACCATTCGGCAAAATAATGGAGCTTAGGCTCATAATTCACCATAATTTCAATGGTTTTGCTCTTTCTAT
Organism: Oscillospiraceae bacterium; assembly: GCA_015068865.1. Classification (GTDB taxonomy): domain Bacteria; phylum Bacillota; class Clostridia; order UBA1381; family UBA9506; genus UMGS755. The sequence continues at coordinate 6,378 of SVJT01000002.1, forward strand.
ATAAAATATTACGCAAAGCAGCATACTGATAGCAGATATTGCTACCTAAATCAGCATTGCTATATTCTTTATAAGCATCCTGAGCGCCCTGCATAATGGCATCCAAATCTGCTCCGCAAACGGCGATGGGCAGTAAGCCAACAGCACTCAGTACAGAATAACGTCCACCAATATCATCAGCAATCACAAAGGTTTCATAACCTTCTTTATCGGAAAGCTGTTTTAAAGCGCCTCTTGCTTTATCGGTGGTTACGAAGATGCGGTCCTTTGCACCTTCTTTACCGTATTTCTGTTCGACCAGTTCCTTAAATACACGGAACGCAATCGCAGGTTCTGTTGTGGTACCTGATTTGGAAATAACATTTAAGCAAATATCCTTATCTTTAACCAGATTGTATAAATCCGCCAGGTAAGTAGAGCTGATGGAATTACCGGCAAAGAAAATCTGCGGTGTTTTTCTGTCTTCAGCCGCCTGCAGATTATAAAAACTGTTGGTGAACAGATCGATCGCAGCTTTTGCACCTAAATAAGAACCGCCAATACCGATAACAATCAAAACATCGGCGGTATTTCTGATTTTTTCTGCCGCTTTTTTAATCCGTGCATATTCTTCCTTATCATAATCGTTGGGCAGATTCACCCAGCCTAAAAAATCATTGCCTGCACCGGTTTTTTCCGTCAGTTTCTGATGGGCATCTTCAATTTGACCAGCCATATTGGCAATTTCTTCTTCACTAATCCAAGCTGTTGCTTTGCTATAATCTAAAGTGATGTTCTTCATCATAATCCTCCTATATTAATCAACAATCAACTGACCGGTTAAGTCGCTGACATTTGCTATATTTTCCGTTTTCATATACTCTTTTAATTCATCGCGAATGCGAACACAGGCATAAGGATCCGTAAAGTTTGCAGTACCTACCTGAACTGCCGCACTGCCTGCCAGGAAGAACTCTACGGCATCGGTACCGCTTGAAATACCACCCATACCAATAATGGGCAATTTAACGGCATTATATACCTGATACACCATTCTGAGTGCTACCGGTTTCACGCAAGGACCGGACAAACCACCAATCACATTGGCAAGTATCGGACGTTTGGTTTTAATATCAATGGCCATACCCGTTAACGTATTAATCAAAGATAATGCGTCAGCACCGCCAGCTTCGGCTGCCTTAGCTGTTTCTGTAATATCTGCAACGTTGGGAGACAGCTTGACAATCAAGGGTAATTTGGCATATTTTCGAACCGTGCTGGTAATTTCATAAACTGTCTGAGGGTTGGTGCCAAAGGCCGCACCGCCAGCTTTTACATTGGGGCAGGAAATATTCATCTCCAGCATATCCACATCAGAAGCTGACAGTTTTTCAGCCATCTCACAGTAATCCTCAAAGGTACTGCCTGCCATATTGGCAATAATTTTACAGCTATACTGCCGAAGGAAGGGAATTTCCTTTTCAATAAAGGCATCCACACCGGGATTCTGCAAACCAACGCTGTTCAAAACACCGCCGGGTGTTTCCGTAATACGCGGTGGCGGATTACCGGCACGGGGTGCTTTGGTCAGACCTTTAACTGAAATGGCACCGACCTCATTCAAATCGTATAATTCTCCGTATTCATGTCCAAAACCAAAGGTGCCGGAAGCAGCAATAATCGGATTGTTCAGCTCTACTCCTGCAATTTTGACTTTCATATTCATTACAGAACAACCTCCTCAGACCAGAATACCGGACCATTACGGCAAACACGTTTATATTTATCTGCACCCTCGTGATGGGTTTCACAACTACAGGTAAGGCAAGCACCAATACCGCAGCCCATCCGTTCTTCCAGAGAAATCTGACAAGGAATACCTGCCCCTTCTGCAAAGGCTTTTACGGCGCGGAGCATACCTTTGGGACCGCAGGCATAAATAATATCAAACTTCTTCTCTGCACAGTCTTTTTTCAGTTCCTCTAACGCGAATCCGGCAATACCGTAACTGCCATCGTCAGTTGTTATTGTTACCGAATCAGCAGCTTCATTAAATTCGGCTTCCAATGTGACTAAATCTTTATTGCGAAAACCAATATAAGCTGAAGCTCCTTTTAACTGTTTTGTCAGAAACAACATAGGGTATACGCCGATACCACCGCCAACCACAGCAGGATGCTGATATGTATCATTGTCAATAGTAAAGCCGTTCCCAACCGGACCTAAAATATCCAGTTCACCGCTCTGTTGTTGCAGCGATTTTGTGCCACGTCCTTTTACCTCGTAAATGAAACGAACACAGCTACCCTGCACGTCACAAATACTGATAGGACGGCGCAGCGGCATGGAGGTTGTATCTCCGCACTGAATATGCAAAAACTGACCGGGTTTAGCTTCTGCCGCAAGTTCTGCATTCTCGACCCAAGCCTCAACAATATTCGGTGCAATTTCCTTTTGACTTTTAAGGGTACACGTATATACCTGATAACCCATTGCATTCACCTTTTTCTATTTACACATATTTAATATTAATAAATACGCACAAAATTAGCATTATATAATATCATTACATTATATTATAGCAAAAACCAAAACATATTGCAAGGTTTTTCTGCTTATTCCGGCTAAACATAAAAAAACGACGATGCAAATTGCATCGTCGTTTTTTTATTCACATTAGTTAATGATAACCATTTCAGTTTCTTTGTCAAACAGATGAATTCTGCTGCCATCGAGAACCAGTTTAATGTCATCACCGGGTTTTGCAGTTGTTCTGGGGTTAACTCTTGCGATGAAAGGTACACCTTCAATTGTTACATATAAATAGGTTTCAGCACCCATCATTTCAGTAACGTCAACATGAGCATTAATTTCGCAAGCTGCAGAAACATTAGAAGTAGCAACGTCGTGAATATTTTCAGGACGAATACCCATCAGCACTTCTTTGCCGATGTACTCAGAGCCTTCTAAAGCCTTAGCTTTTTCTTCAGGTAATTTAATGGATGTTTCACCAAATGTTAACTGAAGACCACCGTCAGCAGCCTTTTCCAGAACTGCATCGATGAAGTTCATCGGCGGGCTACCAATGAAGCCTGCAACGAATACGTTAACGGGCTTTTCATACAGAACCTGGGGAGAATCGATCTGCTGGATGAAACCATCCTTCATAACAACGATTCTGGTACCCATTGTCATAGCTTCTGTCTGGTCATGGGTTACATAGATAAAGGTTGTTTCCAGTCTCTGATGCAGTTTGCTGATTTCGGTTCTCATCTGACCTCTCAGTTTAGCATCCAAGTTAGAAAGCGGTTCGTCCATTAAGAACACTTTCGGTTCACGCACGATAGCACGACCCAGCGCAACACGCTGTCTCTGACCACCGGAGAGAGCCTTCGGTTTTCTTTCGAGCAGATGTTCAATATCAAGAATTCTTGCTGCTTCCTGAACACGTTTTTTGATTTCAGCTTTCGGCATTTTTCTGAGTTTCAGACCGAATGCCATGTTATCAAATACGGTCATATGAGGATACAGAGCATAGTTCTGGAATACCATTGCAATGTCTCTATCCTTAGGAGCAACATCGTTTACCAATTTGTCTCCGATATACAGTTCACCATCGCTGATTTCTTCCAAACCGGCAATCATTCTCAAAGTAGTAGATTTACCACAGCCGGAAGGACCAACTAAAACGATAAACTCTTTATCTTCAATATCTAATGTGAAGTCGCTTACAGCAGTTACTCCACCGGCATACCGTTTGTAGATGCCTTTCAGATTCAAGCTTGCCATTTTTTTACCTCCTCATGAATTACATATCCATTTTTCATTAATATGATACCACAAAATTATGTAAATTGTTAGACTATTTTTAACCAAAATTTTAAAAAATTATTTAGTAACATTGCATAATGATGCCTAAAATTGCGTTTTTTACTGAAAAAATAGCCAAAAATTACGATTTGTCATTCGTTAATTTGTCTGTACCGAATTATGTCATTTGCTGAACTTTATCCAAAATTCCAAATTGTTGGAATAGCCAGGCAAGTATGCCCGGTGCCTCTTGATCAACGATGGCCATTCGCTCCTGGAAATCCGATTTATTAAATTCCGGTTTATCGATGTATAAGCTAAGGGCGGTAATCGTACCGTCATAGTCCTCTCTGATAGTCGTGTTAGTAATCAGAGTCGTTGAAGCTCTGCTAAGTGCATCCGTAATACAGTTATAGATGGGTTCAATAATGTTTTCGAGCTGTTGATCATCAAACTCCCACCAGTTATTCTCCAATGCCACTTTAAGCTCATCTAATTTGCCAACCATCTCTGCATTTAAAGCTTCATAATCCGGTTCCGGAGTGGGTTCCGGCGTAGGAGTCGGAGTCGGGGTCGGGGTTGCCGTAGGTTTAGCAGTAGGTGCTGCTGTGGGTGCAGGAGTTGCTGTGGGGTTCGCTGTAGGTGCGGGAGTTGCCGTGGGGTTTGGAGTTGTTCCGCCACTGCCGGGTGCTGCTGTAGGTTCAGCACTGGGCGCTGCAGTAGGTGATGCACTGGGTGCTGCTGTGGGGACAGTAATCGTACCGCCGCCAACAGAACCACCACCAACAGAACCGCCGCCAACAGAGCCCCCTGTAGAGCCGCCACCTGTAGAGCCACCTGTGGAGCCGCCACCATTATTAATGATGACATCACCGTTAATAATAATGTCACCAATAACAACATTACCGTTTCCACTGCCACCTACAAAGACAGAATGGGTCTGGCTGAATTCGCCTCTGGTGATGTTCTGAGTTGCACGGAAGGTATTGCCCTCTTCCAATGACATCAGTTGGTGTGCAACAACCAGTTTAACAGAAGGCAGAGCCCATGCTGCTACTTCATCTTTAATTTCAACAGCCACGCCGTTATCTTTAATGCCGGTCACTCGGGCAAGAATCACGCAAGCCTGTTCTCTGGTTACTTTGTTATTGGCACGGAAGGTACCGTCTTCATAGCCTTTAATATAGCCTGCTTTTTTGGCAATTAATACCTGGTCATGATACCAAGCCTCAGCAGGCACATCGCTAAAGCCTGTAGTATCTTTTTCTGTGTACTTAAAAATCATATTCACAATTTTGCAAAGTTCTGCACGGGACAAACCGTCATTAGGTCTGAAATTGCCGTCACCGTCACCGGATAAAATTCCGGCAGCAGCCAGCACTTCAACAGCCTGACCAATAGCAGTGTTTGCATCAACATCCGAAAAGGTTTTCTTGGGTTCTTCAGCCGCAACACAACATAGGGATGCACACATTACAGCGACTAAAAGAAGAGATAATAACTTTCTCATATTTTTCCTCCTTGTTTATAAATATTCAAAATAGGTAGAAAAACTCTACCTATTCTGAATTGTTTATTAATCTGTAAGCTGTCTGGTCAGTTTGATTTTCACACCGGCAACAGTGAATTCATATGCATCTTCTACATTAATCATATTTTGATCCACTCTGAATGCATCTCTGCCGCGTTTAGCAACAACATACAGAACATCGTAGATAGAATCAAACGCTGAAGTTACTTTACCGGTTGCATCAATTTCTTCCAGTTTGGGCATAATTCTGTCTGCCACACTAGCCAGCTTATCATTCTTACTGAAGATTTTACCAAAGTCGGTTTCTTCAAATTTCTGAATAGCTCTTTCCAGCTTACCGCTTTCGATGAGGCTGTCCAGCTTCGCATACATTTTTTCATCATACCGATAGAAGATATCGTAAATGGAATCGATGGTAAATGTCGGATCATCTGTGCCAAACAGAATGTCAACAGCGGTCTGGAATTTCTCATTATCAGTTACCAAACCGGGTTCGAAGGTCTGATTTAAGTTGCTGCCAAGATACTTGTTCAGCAAGCTATCAATCTGAGATTCAAATCTGGTCATTAAACTGTTAATCTGAGAAACACTGTTCAAAATCTTTTCAATCTGCGGCGGCAATGTGCCGTCTTCTGCATAGATTTCTAAAATTTCATTCAGTTTGCTGTGTGCATACATTGTTTTGCCGATAACAGCTTCAATGGTTGCATCTAAAACGTCTTCCGGAATGTTTTCCTCATCGCCGTACCAGCAAATAGCATCGTCTGCAATAATTAAGGTGTTGAACAGGAATGTGTAATAATCCATCTCGTCTTTAAACTTATATCCTGTCAGTTCCTCGGTTGCATTCGCATCACTGCCGGACAGAAGCTGTTCAACAACATCCTGACCTTCTACCAGATATTTTAAGTACTCATTTTCATTATACTTAAATTGTTCGATACCGGACAGTTTGTCAACAAGAATGCCCTGACCCTTATCGTAAAGCGGTCTTAAGATTTCTTTAATGATATTCACTTCGATGTGCAGGCTGGTTGTATAAGACGTTTCGGTAACTACTCCGTTCTTAACTTTCTCAATCTCTGCATTCAAACCGTCGTGATAATCATTCTTAGCCTGGTCAAAATACTTCTTAATGAAGTCTTCGCCCATAACCTGTTCCACTTTTTCAATAATCTGAGTCACTCTGCCCATGTTAGCCTGCTTGATAACAGTATCATATTCAAGACCGGCAACAGCTTCGTTCACACCCTGAACAAACGGCAGGTTCTGTTCATTGATGACAAAGGTTTCTTTATTCAGAATGCTATTCAGGAATTCCTGATAGTATGAAAGACCAATCAGCGTGTCATAAATCTTATCAGCAAAAGCAGTTTTATCTGTTAAATTACTGATGTAATCCTTAATTAAATCTTCCGTAATAAAGCCGGAAACATCCACGCTGTCAAGAGCGTCCATAATCATATCGCGATGAGCTGTTACAAAAGCTACATCCAAACCGTTTTCAATGAAGCTGGTAATATACTGCTCAACCGTTGTCTGATTATTATCATCTGCGATGAAATCTTTAATAAAGCCAACAATATCATCGTCATTGCTCGGATCCTGCAGGAAGGCTGCCAGTTTTTCTCTGACGGTTGTTTCATTAGCAGGAACCGTTAAGAACTTCGCCATATAGGTTGCGATGTCAGCATTGTTAAGACTCTTAGCTTTAGTCAGTACAATACCTTTAACCTCGTTTTCGTTGCTGCGGACAAACTGTCCGATTTCAACATCGGTAAAGGAACCGACTTTGCTATCGATAATGCTTCTGACTGTCGCTTCATTATCTTTTACAAATTCAACAATATCATCTGTAGATAAGCCACCTACATATGTTGTTACGATAGCAGTTACTTTTTCAATCGCTCCACCGGGTGCATCTGCACCGGTTTTATTTAAGAACGTTTGTAATTTCGCGCCAACTTCTATCGAATCCAAACCGCCAATGACGGATTTAATAGCCGCATCGATGGTTCCGTCATCGTTGGTCAGCAGTTCATCAACATAACGCTTAAACAGGCTCTTAATCATATCATCCGTTGCCTGGCTTAAAACGCTGTCGATGGTGCTGTCTTGAATGCTTGCAGCTTTCACACGAACCAATTCGTCTAAGTGTGCATAGAGTGTTGCACCGGTTGAGTTCAGATCAAGCACATGGTTTTCGATATAAGTAACTAACTCGTCAAAGTTTGCATCAATAACTGTGCGCATTTCTGACTCATGGGTTTCTGCAAAGTCCTCAATTTCCGTTACGATATCGGTCATGCTTTCAGCTTTATCCAGGAAGGACTCTTCAGCTGTTATAACCATATCTTTTAAGGACTGATCAGCAATGCTGTTCGGGTCGGTTAATAAGTTGCGGATATAAGCAACCAGCACATCTTCTACTGCTTCATCTGCATCAACTGAACCTAAGGAATTGCCTGACAGGAAGTCATCCATATAAGCAATCAGCTTACTGTCAATCATAGCTTCAACAGTTGCATCGCCTATTGCTCCACCATTTGCTAAGTCATCAACCAAAGTGGTTTTATAGGTTTCAAACTTTGTTTGAATTTCAGATAAAACCTGTGCTTTTGCTGTCGTATCGTTAAACAATTCATCCTTAACCATCTGCGGATCATTTGCCCAAAGTTCAGACAGCACGGGATCATTCTTATCTGCAACAATCGCGCCGATAGCAGCATCAATTTCTCCCTGATCCATAATGTTGGAATAAACCGGTGCGCCGGGCTGGTTAAAGACATAAGCAAGCAAATCATCTTCGTCTGCATAGTCATCTAACGCAATACCATCAAGCACCTGCTGACGCAGTGCACCGCCATTAGCCAACAATGCTCTAAAGTTCGCATCACCTTTCAATTCCGCTAAAACATCCTTACGGAACTGTGAATTTGCATCGCCCAACATTGTTGTGACAGTTGCATTCAGTTCGCCGCCCACTTTAAGGGAGTCAATGATATGATCTGCAAATTCCTGACGACTGAGCAGGATGTCTGCAAAATCATCATTCTGTAACAGAGTTTCGATAACATGCAACTTAATGGTGCTGTCAGACAGAATAACATCCAGCATTTCTCTGGAAATCAAATGCTCAATCAGCTCTGCCTTAAAGTTTGCATCTGTTACCAGAATTTCCATATATTCAGGATGATTCAGTAATTCTTTTCTTACTTCTGCTTTAGTGGAAAGCTCTGTTTTGATTCTGCTTACCATAGAAGCACGGAAAACAGGATCACTCGTTAACTTGTTGTTATAATACTCTACAACTTCATCCAGTAAATCTTCGTCGCCGTTAGCCAGCATGGTCTTCAGTTCAGAAATGAAAATTGTCTGCAGGGCACTGCCATCTGTCTTCAACTCTGTTGTGATGTAATTTAATACTGCATCATCTGCCCCGCCGGCTTTCAACTGACTGATCAGCATGGAAATAACTTCGTTTTTCAGTTCATCACTGGTTAAAATACCAAATACGTTGTTACCGTTTTTCAGTGAATTGATAATCATATTAATCAATTCATCTTTAAATTCACCGGTTCTGAATTCCTCTTTAATGCCGTAAGCATCATCATCGCTCTTCAAGGAATCCATAATCATATTAACAAACATATTCTGCAGTTCACTGTTATCTGTAGAAAGCTGAGTTCTGATATAATCCAAAACCTTTGTCTTCATAGCAGAGGTTGTATTGGCAACCTTTAACTCTGCAATGATTTCATCCATCATAGTGTTCTGCAGTGTGCCGTTGTTTTTGATGTAATCAATCACAACATCTTCCATTGTGGGATTTGCACTTGCCAGGTCATCCAAGATGAACTCTGTAATCATGGTGCGGTTGTTAGCATCTTTAAGGATGGATAACAACTGGTCATCCGTCAGCATATCAATCAGTTCATCCGTACCAATTTCATTTACCAACTGATTAATATCTACCATGTTCAGAATGGATTCTAGCTGTGCAGAATCATTCACGACATCACGGATATAGGTCTTCACCATACCATTAACGGTGGTTTCACTAATCAAGGTAGACAGAGCAACAGGCACTTCAATAATTTTAATGTTGCCATCTGCATCAATTACCTTGGTAGCCGCCAGCTTATTCAAAGCAGCCTGCTTGATTTCGTCATACTTCGGAATCAGGCCGGCATCAATGGCCAACTTCATCTGTGTTCTACCGCTGGACATCAAATCTTTTACGGTGTCAACTGTTCTGGTTTCTGCCGGTGTATAGTCAGCAGATACCTGAGCCAGGGATTCATCGTTGATCCATATATTAAAGGTAATATTTTTATACAGAATATATACTTCTGTATTGTCAATCAAAACAATTTCTTCGTTAAATGGTACCAGTTCGTTGGCATCATTTACATAGAAGAACTCAGGGCGGATGTTATGAATAAATTCATTTTCACCGTCATATAAGCTTGCAACCGATGCATCTTTTCTGTAACCTTTATGCACCATATTAACAGGTAATGCAGGAATCGTCTTACCTTCGTCCTGCAAGGACATACCGCCACGGATGGTATCTTCAGCAAAAACTCTTGTGGCACCGGGGTTATAGCCTCTGATGTAACGAATGGTTAATTCCTTGCGAACCCAGAACGCATACAGTGTGCGTTCAACCTCAGTTGCCGCGGTCAGGGTTAAATCTGTTACCTGTGTGCCGGCACCGTTTTCTTCCGTAAACCAACCTTTGAATTCCCAAATATCTCTTTCGTCGGGGTCGGAAAGCGCGGGAGCATTGTCTTCACGGGTATATTCATGAACCACATCCTGAGAGCCTTCACTCTTTAAGGTTACTTTATATGTTTTCGGTACAAATACAGCCACAACAGTCATATCACTGTTCACAACTGTGGTTTCCGTAATTTCTGTAGTGCCTACATACCAGCCTTTAAATTCATAGCCCCATTCTGAGGAGACAGGGTCTGTCGCCGGCATATGACCGGTCAATGTCGCACCTTCTGTAACATTAGGAACTGTGTGGAAGGTTGCATTATTCGCCATAAAGACAACTGTATAAGTGTTGGGAATAATCGCAGTCCAGTATGCATACAGCGTCCGTTCTTTATTAACAGTTGCACCTAAAGCCAAGCTTGTAATATGCTCACCGGCGCCATTTTCTTCCGTAAACCAACCCATAAAGGTCCAGCCTGTGCGAGGTGCCGGGTCAGAAAGTGACGGAACTGCATCTTCACGGGTATATTCGTGAACCACGTCCTGAGAACCTTCGCTCTTTAAGGTTACTTTATAAGTAGAAGGCACAAATTTTGCTATAATGGTCATAGCAGTTTCTGCTACAACTGTCGCATCTGTTACCTTTTCGGTACCAACATACCAACCGTCGAAATCATAACCCCATTCTGAGGAAACAGGATCAGAAGCAGGCATCTTACCTGCAAATGTTGAACCGATGGTTGCATCGGGAACTGTATGGAACACCGTTCCGTCGGATGTAAAGTTCAGCACCACAGTGCCACGCACCCAGTGTGCATATAAAGTACGTTCTAAAAGTGTTGTTTCTTCCAGTTCCAGTGTTGTCACCTTAGTACCGTTGCCGTTTGGCTCGGTATACCAGCCTTTAAATACCCAGGTAGGACGGTCTGAAGGATCATTCAAAGACGGCGCCATATCTTCACGGGTATATTCATGAACAACATCCTGAGAGCCTTCACTCTTTAAGGTTACTTTATATGTTTTCGGTACAAATACAGCCACAACAGTCATATCACCATTAACAACTGTTGATTCTGTTACCTGTGTTGTGCCGACATACCAACCATCAAAGCTGTAGCCCCAGCTTGCAGAAACAGGGTCTGTCGGAGGCATCTTGCCTGCCAATGATGAGCCTTCTGTTACATTCGGTACGGTATGGAATCTCGTTCCGTTCGCCATAAAGACAACATTATACGTATTGGGAATAACCGCTACCCAATGTGCATACAACGTCCGTTCTTTTAGCGTATTTTCATCTAATATTAAATCAGTAATATGACTTCCGGTACCGTTTTCACCGGTATACCAACCCATGAATATCCAATCTGTACGGTCTGCCGGATCCTCTAACGTAGGAACAGGTCTTGTTTCCACTGTATAGGAAATAGACTGATCTGCAACGCCTTCACTCTTTAAGATAACCTTATAGGTATCAGGTGTAAAGCTTGCTGTCACGGTCATTCCGGTGCTAATCAATGTGTTTTCATCAACGTCTGCACCGTTTACCTGCCATTCTCTGAAGGTATAGCCCCATTTAGAGGGATTTGTGGGAGGCAGAATATCAATCACCTTGGTTCCGAGACCGGCATCATTTACTGTATGATACGGTGTTCCGTCTACGGTAAAGGTCACTGTCGTTGTTTTACGCACCCAGTAAGCATACAATGTGCGTTCAAGCTCTGTCGTTTCCGTCAAGATTAAATCTGTAACCTCAGTGCCGGTACCGTTTTGACCGGTATACCAACCTTCAAATTTCCAGTTGATGCGGTCTGCCGGATCAGAAAGTGTCGGCGCTGCGACATCATCACGGGTATATTCATGAACAACATTCGGTGAACCTTCACTAATTAAGGTCACTTTATAGGTTTTTGCTGTAAATTTCGCTTCTGCAACGATATTGGTATTCACAACAGTTACTTCTGTAATCTCTGTTGCACCATCAAACCAACCATTAAAGGTATAACCCCATTTAGAGGGAGTTGTCGGAGGCATCTTGCCCACCAGGTTGGAACCAACATCTAAATTAGCTACTGTATGCTGCGTTGTGCCGTCCACTTTAAAGGTAACGCTCACCTTACCAGCAGCATTCTGTACCCAATGTGCATACAATGTCCGTTCTTTTAGCGTATTTTCATCTAATATTAAATCAGTAATACGATTTCCGGTACCGTTTTCACCGGTATACCAACCCATAAAGGTCCAGCCGGTACGGTCTGCCGGGTCTGACAGTGTGGGAGCTGCATCTAAACGAGTGTACTCACGAACAATATTCTGTGAGCCTTCACTAATTAACGTCACTTTATAGGTAACCAGATTCATTTTTGCAGTTACGATCATATTTTCCGTAACCGTTGTGGCTTCTGTTACTTCTGTTGCACCCATAAACCAACCGCCAAAAGTATAACCCCAATCGGGAGTAGGCGTTCCGGAAGGCATTTTGCCGGCTAAAGTACCGCCGATTTCTGCCTGTACCGTGTGGAATGGCGTTCCGTCTACCGTAAAGGTTACGGTTGTTTCATTCGGTCCGGGAGTTGGAGTGGGAGTCGGAGTCGGTGTGGGCGTAGGCGTTGGAGTCGGGGTTGGAGTCGGGGTCGGGGTCGGTGTTGCTGTAGGAGTTGCAGTCGGGGTCGGACTGGGGGTCGGCGTCACGATAGGATAGAAGCCACCGCCTCCACCGCCGCCACTGCCGCCGATACCGCCGGTGCTGCCGCCTTCGCCGAGGAACGTTGCCTTTGTGTTTTCAGCAATATCTGAAAATACTTCTTCTGTTCTGTAGTTATTAAAGTGCGTTACGCCATTTACATTGTTAACAACAACATTTTCAGAAACGGTTGTTCCTTTTAATGTAAATGTACCGCCACGGGTCAACAAGCGACCCTGAACATTCGTGTTCGTTAAGTAGATATTATTTGTCGCTGCGCCGTCACCGGCTACTAAATCACCATTGATGGTTGCATTCTGCAGCGTAACATTACCGGTACGAAGTACCACAATACCTTCCATAGAATTATTATACACACCGGAAGTTGTAATGTATGTGCGAATCATATTGTGCATAAACTGTGCAAATTCTTCGCGTGTGATATAGGAACGAGGATTTAAATTGCCTTGTTCATCACCGTTGATATAGCCCTTAGCGCACAGAATGGACAGATGCCAAGCAGACCAATCGGAAACTTCCCAAACGTCGTTAAATTTATGCAAGGGAGTTGTATCACTACTGGATAGAACCAATACTCTGGCCAAAATAGTAAAGATTTCTTCTCTGGTAATGGGCGCATCCGGTTCCATAGTGGTCTCGCTTTTACCGTTAATTGCACCCATCTTAACTGCCTTGGCGATACTATCATAGTACCAGGCATTGGGATTCACATCTGTAAACGCAGAGATGTCTGCCTTCGTTGTCGCACCAAAGGCACGGACAATGATTGTCGCAGCTTCTGCTCTCGTTAAATTGGCATGGGGTCTGATCTCCGTAGGTGTAACACCGGATAACAGTCCGTTATTCACCGCTGCAATCATTGCTTCTTTAGACCATCCTGTGGGAAAATCCACAAAATCATCCACACCGGCAGCATGTGCAACCGGCAGCATTGTGCATAACATACACACGGCTAATAATAATGTAATCAATCTTTTCATTTTACCAAACATTCCATCCGCTCCCTTATATAAGCTGAAAACAAAACCATTCAAATTTCAAAGTTAGTCTAATAGCACTGAATACTCATTGTAATAATCTTTAATTTTTTGTTTATCTTCCGGTGACAAGTTGTTTCGCAGAATTTCTTTCGCCCGTTTCACTTCATCCGGCGTAATCCCGCCACCCAGCATTCCCATTATTTCGCGATAATTCTCCGCAGACAAATTTTTACTGAGAATTGTCAAAACAGACAATTTATCACTAAAGGGTACCGCATCCATCAGTTCCTTCGATTTTTCCGGCGACAGGTTAATCTCATCGGGATCTTTCGGCTTGCCGGGCTGCGAGTCATCCGGCGCAGGTGTTGCGGTTGCGCCTCCATTAGCTTCCGGCGTGGGAGATGCCTGCTCTGTCGTTTTTTCTCCGTCAAGTTCTTGCAGACTGACCTGATAGAAAGAATCAGAGAACATAGAGAATATAGAATTTATCGCTATATAACCTACAATTAAAAGCAATAACAAAATGCCAACAATAACTGATATAATAATTAATACTTTCTTTTTCGATTTTTTCATCATAAAGACCCTCCCTACCAAGCTAAACTAACTGTTTTGCTGAAAGGATGTGAACCTTTTTTTATTCATTCTTTTCTGCAAAAGGGCATACCTCACCCATGAAATCATAAAGTTATTTATAAGTATATCATAGATAGAAAAAAAAATAAAGAGGAAAAGCAAATTTTTATAAAAATTTAATAAAATGACAACTTTTATTGTGAATTTTTATATGAAATTCCTAATTTTTTAAGTTTTATATCGAATTTAGAAGCAGAAAAAGCTAAAAACATTCGTTTTTAGCTTTTTCTGTTTGACTATTTTTAATCCTGTTGCTTCCAAAGCATTGCCGCACCAATAATGCCGGCATCATTTCCCAACATAGCTGCGACCAGTTTGGGTTGCGGTACTTTATCTGTATATTTCTGACTGTCAACATAAGCAGCCAGGGGTTTCAACAAGTAATCCCCTTCTTTGCAAATGCCTCCGCCGATAACAATCACTTCCGGTTGGAACAGATTGACAACATTGGCTATACCCACACCTAAGTACTCAATATATTTATCTACAATTCTCTGACCGGCACGGTCACCTTTTTTTGCCGCATCAAAAGGAATTTTTCCATTTAATTTGGATGTGTCATGGTCAATCATCTGATGGATAATGCTGTCGGGATAGGATTGAATTGTCTCTGCTGTCTGCTTAATGAGTGCTGTCGCAGACGCATATACCTCAAAGCAGCCGCTCCGACCACAGTTGCAAGCCGGACCATTAAAATTAATGACCATATGACCCAATTCACTGGCATTATAATTGAAGCCGGAATAAATTTTCCGGTTAATAATCACACCACCGCCAACGCCGGTACCCAACGTAATCATCACCGCATTGTCAACACCCTGAGCCGCTCCGGCTAAATATTCACCATAAGCCGCCGCATTGGCATCGTTTTCCACATATACTTTCACACCAGGAAAATATTTTTCAAACTCTGCCTGTGCATCGGAGAATGCCATATGAGGGAATGTGCTGGCATAGACAATGATACCGTTTTTGGCATCCGGAATACCGGGAGAACCCATACCGATGTATTGAACATCCGCCGCTGTTTTGCCTGCTTCGGCTAACAGCTCCTGAATCAGTTGTGCCGCATCCGCTATTATCTCTGCAAATGGTCGTTCCTTTCCCGTGGGGACAGAACCTTTAGCCACTATCTCATAATTATCTTCCACTAAACCGATGGCAATATTGGTGCCACCCAAATCAACACCTACATACATAGCTATATCCTCATTTCTGACTTATTTCTTAAAATTTCTCTGGCGCACGATTTCATACATCATAACAGCTGCCGCCACAGAAGCATTTAGGGATTCAGTTTCTCCCAACATAGGAATTCTCACCATAAAATCGCATTTTTCACGCATCAGGCGGGAAATCCCTTTCCCTTCTGAGCCAACCACCAACCCTATGGGACCGGTCATATTGCTCTCAAACAAGCTGCTTTCACCGGACATATCCGCTCCCACCAGCCATAAACCCTTTTCCTTCAAAGTTTCTGCTGTCTGTGAAAGATTGGTTACTCTGACCACATGGGTATGATGCACGGCACCGGCGGAGGTTTTTGCCACAACGGCATCTAACCCTGCCGATCGGTTCTTAGGAATAATCACACCGTCTGCACCGGCTGCATTAGCACTCCGGATAATAGCACCCAGGTTATGGGGGTCAGTAATTTCATCGGCAATGACCACAAAAGGATGTGTGCCCTTTTGTTCTGCTTTACGGAATAAATCCTCCAAATCGGCATAATGCACCGCACTGCATACAGCTACTACACCCTGACTTGAATCAGTCTGACTTATGCTGTCAACCTTCTGTGGCTTCACAAACTGTACCGGCACATTTTTTTCCCTGGCTAAATCTGTCAGTTTTTTAATGCCGGAAGGCTTCACTGTTTCACTGATCCATATCTTATCAATCGGACGGCCGGCAGCAAGGGCTTCATACACTGAATTGCGCCCCTCCACGGTGACGCGTTCCGTTTGCTGTTCTTTTGGTTTGTTATTTTTTTCTCTGTTATATTTCACAGTTGCTCCCTTTCTTTCCGTTCCTTATCCCAATACCCATTCAGATGACCACCGCAGGAGATTAACATACCAGGTCGGAACTGCCATACCTGTCAAAACAGGATAAAATGCAATAAACAAAACAAATACCCCGGCAACATAAACCCAGCCTGCATAGCTCCAGAATTTTCCTTTTTGTTCACGGAAAAAGAACACGGTTAATATAACCACAAAAATAACACAGGGAAAGAAGTGATAAATAAATGACGCACGGCTCACAAGCATCCACGGAGCATACAGCGAGAAAAATCCAATCACCGAAACCAGGATGCCCGGTTCAACCTTCGTCCGTTTTTTGCAGATTTGATAAATTCCCCATACAACCATAGGAATAGTCATCCACCACACCAGGGGATTGCCGAAGGTTGTAATGCCCATGGATATCCCTTCCGGCACAAAGTCCCTGTTCGGGCTATATAAATATAAGGGTTTTAAGTCTAACGGCCACTTCCACCATGCTGAACTGTAATAATGAGTTGCCTTTAACGTGGAATGGTAATTATACATAGAGGACTGATTGCTCAGGAAGAATGAAGACCCTGTGTTTTCAGATAACATCAACGGAACATAAGACAGATAATAAATCAGTCCGGGAACCACCACAAAGAAGGCAAAGCCGGCCAAAATGGTCTGCCACGCCATTTTCGGGAAATTTTCTACCCGTTTAACTGCCGCAAGACGCGCCAGCTGTTCCTCTAAAGGACCATTGTTTTTCCCTTTTTTCCCCTTCTGAGCCTTCAGTACATTTTTCTGTTCTCTTTTGGATAATCCTCTTGTTGTCATTTCATATTCCATATAGCGCCGGAACAAATTATAAAAGAACAACACAGCCAAACCGATGCCGGCATAAATGCCCTGCCACTTCGTAGCAGCACCCAAGCCGAAGCAGATGCCCGACCCCAGCAATGGCCACAAACTTTTTTTAACACCTGTTTCGTAAATATCTTGTTCCAGATATATAAACATAAACAGATACATTCCCATAACAAAGAATGCCGTATACGAGTCAATCGTCGCCATTCTTGTTTGAGAAAGATGCATAAAATCGAAGCTGTAAATACATGCCGCCATAAAGGCAAATTTCGTCTGTTTAAAGATTTTTTTACCCAGTACATATACAAGGGGTACCATCAGCACGCCGCAAAGCGCACCAAAGAAACGCCAGCCAAAAGGATTCATACCAAACAGCAGAATACCGCAGGCAATAATGTTTTTGCCCAGAGGCGGATGGGTATTTTCATACGGATACCGTTGGGTAATGGTTTCATAAGCTGTTCTGGGATGATAAATTTCATCAAAATAAGTTGTTTCATACCAACTGTAATCATATTTAACCTTATCCGGCTCATCTGCCACACACACAGCCGTTGGATTGGAGTTTTCCAACACCGTATAACTATAGCGTTCTGATTCGTTTTCCCCAAATAAAGCGATCTCATTCAGATATAAACGACCATCGTCAGAGGTCAATCGGATATAGCGGCATGAGTCCGGAAATGTACGGAACACCTTCCACATAAATACAGTATCAAACCGCGCCGGTGTCATTTGTTCCCAATGTTCACCGTCTTTAGAACATTCAAACACAAAATCACGAACAATCACCTGATCGGATTGGCGTCGGTCAATCCAACCATTATAAACATACATTTGTTTTACCGGCTGTTCTTTGCCCATATCCAGAACAATGCTTTCCTGGGCACTGTTTACATACCATCCCGATTCCGGTACATTCATTGAACCCAAGCGATAAAACGCAAATAAGGCATAAAACAGCATAAGTCCCAACATGAGAAGATAATCTAAACGAACTAACCGAGAGGATTTTTCTTTTCGTAAATCATTCACCGCAAAGCGCTCCCTTATTCTTTAATTGGCAAAAGTTTTTTATGCTGCCATGCAAAACGCAGGGCGTGTAACACCCAGGCTGCAAACATAACAACCTGCACGGCAGACAGCAGAACAAAAAACTGATAACAGGGATTATCCCCATAAATAAATTCCTCCCGCTGGTTTGTATATAGCACAATCCCGCAGTTTATAAAAGCCGTGACAGAAAATCCACCATATAAAAACAGCGTTTTCTTATCTTCTGCCAGCACATAAATGATAAGCATCAACAGAAACATAGGATGTAGATACCGTTCGTGCATACTGTGTGCCAGCATGAAAATGCCCATAACTGTGAAAACACCTAAATAAAAGATTTTTCTTCTGTCTTTGCAGAGACAGGAGACGATTCCCACAATCAGAGAAATGAGGACAATAAAGATAAATCCCCAGGTTTTATAAGAAAAGAACAACAAAAGCTCTGAATTTTTCACCCAGTTGCTTCCCATCATACCGTAAAAATTAGCCGCATTCAAGGTCGCATACTGATACATTCCCACTGCTTCTGTGTATTTTTTTAACAACAATCCGTAGTTTCCGCCGGTAATGGGAAGAGGCACAATTAAAAAAACTGCCAATACTGCTAAAACCGATAAACCAATCTGCTTTAGCATTTTCTTCCGTTCGACCGGCTCCTTCCAGGCTGCCACCAAATCAAAGAAAACAACAAAGCCCATCAGGGGTGAAAAAATAATCATTTGAGGTTTTGTTAAAATCAGAACGGCAAACATAACGCAAGAACGAACATACTGCTTTTTGTATAAGAAAATCAGCATAGCCGCTACCATCAAACCGGTCACACTGTCAATCTGACCCCACATGGTGGAATTTAAAAAATTCAAAGGATTCAGCGCACTGAAAATCGCTAAAACCAAAGCTTTTTTATCCCCCACAAACTCTTTGGAAAACCAATACACGCAAATACTGGTAATACCGTCAAACAAAATGGGAACACTGCGCACCAGCACAATAAAGGTTTTTCCGTCTGTCGGAATTCTGAAAATTTTTGCCACAAAGCCAATGATATACAGCACATATAAATATACCGGCGGATAGTCCACATAATCACCGGCTGTGTAACACTCCCAAATTGCACGGTCGCTGCCAAAAGATGCCCACAAGCGGAACAAATCCGTATCCTGCAGATGTCCCGGCATATTCCGTGTAATTGCCAACTGCAAAATAAACATAGCTAACAAGCCCCCACCGGCAATGCAAAGTATGTTATCTTTGTTTTTGCCTAAGGTTGCTTTGGGGCTACGCAAAACTGTAGCACAGCAAACGGAGAATAATGCCGCATATAAAATTGATATAACCGCTAAAGAAATTAACAACCGAATCTCTTCCTTTTATCAATATTTCTACGCACCTATTTTACTGAGCAGCACCTCTATGGCCTTTGCCAGCTGAGGATCCTCTTCCGGCTCTAAATAAGAAATTTTACCGATTAATTCCACAGGAAGAGAAACCTGAATATCAGGTGTGATACCAATTTTATCAATACATTCCCCATTGGGTGTAAAATACCGCGAATTCGTCAGATATATTGCTGTCGTTGCCGTCAAAGGATAAACTGACTGTCCCACAGCTTTACCGTAGCTCTTTTCTCCGATAATCGTTGCCAGATCATGAGCCTTTAAACTACCTGCCATAAGCTCAGACGCACTGGCTGTTCCCTGGTTAATCAACACGACCATGGGAATATCCAAACATTCTTCATCCGAATGGAAATATTGCCGTTTTCCGTGATTATCCTCTAAATACGCAATCACACCTTCCGGCAACAGCTTATCCGTCATTTTCAGAACCGTATCCGCATAACCGCCCGGATTGCTTCTGAGGTCGATAATTAACCCTCTCATGCCGCTTGCTTTCAGCTCGTTAAGAGCATTTTCAAAGTCTCCGGCTGTGTTTTGAATAAACTCCGATACACGAATACGACCAATTCCATCACCATACATTTTGTATGACACAGACTGACGTTTAATTTCTTCTCTCTTAACAGAAACTTCGATTGTTTCTTCTCCGCGACCGATTAAAAGCGCAATTTCTTCATCCTCGCCTTTTTTAATATACTCAAGCACCGAATCATAAGATTCAGCCGTAACCTTCACGCCGGCCACCTCAAGCACAATATCACCGGGCAGGAGTCCGGCTTTTTGGGCCGGTGAACCGTCATAAGGAGAAACAACGGTCATTACATTTTCCTCGACATCAAAATTTACACTGACGCCAATACCAACATAAGTTTCCTTTTTTTCTTCTTCATAGGCAGCCATATCTTCTTCGTTCAGATAGCGGCTGTACTGATCACCTAAGCTGGCTACCATTCCGCTGATAGCCATATCATTCATTTTTGTGACTTGCTCCTCGGTTAAAGGATTCACATAATTATTCATTAAAATTTTACGGGCCATCATCACAGTGTCCCCGTTTGTATACGGACGGATATTCAAAAAAACCGTACCGCACAATGCTGTACTAACCAAAGCACAACATACACCGGTGAGAATCAGATGTCTTAATTTATACAAAGCTATCCCTCGCTTTTAAACTGAAAAATCTTATTGTAAATAGGGCATGGGGTTGGTTGGCGAACCGTTATTGAGCACTTCAAAATGCAAATGGTTTCCTGTTGAGGTTCCCGTTGTACCCACAAGCGCTATCTTCTGACCACGGGTAACACTTTGACCGGCAGAAACCAACAGTTTGCTGGAATGACCGTACAACGTCTGAATACCGCCGCCATGGTCTATGATGATACAATAACCGTAACCGCCGTTCCAGCCGGCAAACTTAACCGTTCCGTTGGCTGCTGCCAGAATCGGCGAACCGCCGGGTGCAGCCAAATCCAGACCGGAATGATATTTTCTTGTGCCATATACCGGATGGATTCGATATCCGAAGGGAGACGAAATATAGGTATAGCTGGGTGCCGGCCAACAGAATACACCGCCGGAATAAACAATCCGGTTCTGTCCGGCGTTTACTGTTCCCCTGGAGGAAGCACTGGCAATACTTTGCTTTAAGCTATCCTCCTGCTGTCGTGCCGCCTGATATAATTGGTCATACTTTGCAATATCTCTCTCCAAAGATTTTACATAGTTCTGCTTTTCTGCCAGCTTTGCATTGGCTTCTTCCTGCTTGCCCTTCACCAGGTTTCTGGCCTCTTGCTGTTCATCACGATAAGCCACAATCTGGTTACGGCTTTCCTCTACGCCTCGCTTTAATGACTTCATTTCGTCAATAATGCCTTGGTCATATTCTGTGATTTCACGGATTGTTTCCACGCGGTCTACAAAATCAGAAAGGTTTTCCGCATTGAGCAAAAGATCAATATAATCTACTGCACCGGTTTCATCCATCACACGGAGTCTGGAACGAAAAGCCTCATCATTTTCTGCAATGCGGCGTTCAAAATCAGCAATTTCAGCTTCTTTTGCTGCAATTTTTTCATCTGCTTCTCTGATGACATCGTCAATGGCAGAGAGCTCCGCATTAATAAGCTCCAATTCATTATCCAGCTTTGTGACTTGTGCCATTGCACCTTCTAACTGTTCTTTGGAAGCATTTCTGGCGTCTTGTGCAGCTTTTTTGTCTTTTACTGCCTGGTTGAGTCTATCCTGCAGAGACGCCGCACCAAAAACACGGTCTGTCCCGCTCAAAAGAGAAGATGTTCCCATAACCATAATGCCTGCCATCAGAAAAGAAATCAGTTTTTTCTTAGTATTATTCATGGAGTCCCTCCGCTATCACAGTTTTTCTTTTGTCTTTATTTGCCGGTTTTCAAATATTCAATAGCACGGTCTAACTGATCATCCATCAAAACACGCGCTTCACTGACAACACTGGAAAATAACGTTTCCGTATCCATATCCATAATGCCTGTTTTCGGCAATCCTGCCGCTTCCTGGAAGGTTTTGACTGTCAACGTGAGATTGTGGTCAAATTGTTCATCAACCTCGCCTACAGCATAGCCCAATGCGCTGAAGCGCTGTTTAACTGCAAGCACCGCTTTGCCGCTATCCCCTTCTTTTAAATCAAGACCAAATTCCATGGGTTCCATATGATCTGTATTCAAAGAAATAATTCTGTTTACAACATAGAAATCCGGCTGGATACCAACACCGTGAATTTTGTCGCCACCCGGCAACACGAATTCTGCTGTTGTCAGCTTAATGTTGCCCAATGCAACCTCTTCATTATCCAAAAGATTTAGCATTTCCTGCATGGTACCCTTACCATAGGTACGGCTGCCGATTAATTTGCCCAGTTTATAGTCCCGGATGTTGCCGGCAAATAACTCTGCACCGCTGGCAGAACCGCCGTCAATCAAAACCGCCAACTTATAGCCGGAGCTTTTTTTCACATCACCCACACTACGCAGAGAGGAATTCCGCTCCTTAATTCTATAGTCAAAGCTAACGACTGTTTTACCCTGAGGCACAAAATAACCTAAGGATTCCACTACACTGTATACATCACCGCCCGGATTGTCCCGCAGGTCAATAACAACCTTCGTGATGCCTCTTAACTTAAAAAATTCATCTGCTTCCTTCACACCGGCAGGTGTCATTTCGTTAAAGACGGAAATATACAAATAGCCAAGCCCTTTTTCCAGCTCTTTGTAGCTGACTGAGTTCTGCTGCACGGCTGCACGGGTTACGGTCACCTCAATTGTTTCATCGCCACGACCCAATGTAAGCTGGACTTTTGTTCCTGCTTCACCGCGTACCAGTTCAACGAGTTCATTCACCGTATAGTCTGATACATCCGTACTGCCTACTTTCAAAAAACGGTCTCCCACACGAATGCCGGCTTTTTCTGCCGGGCCTCCGGTGAACACAGATTCTACTTCAACGGTTCCCTGCATACGAATAACCGAAATGCCAATCCCCACATATTCACCGTTAAATGACTGTGTAAAGCCAGCCATTTCTTCTTTTGTCATATAATCCGTATGCTTATCAAAATAATCGGAAGTCACATCCAGCATATCTTCTAAAAGCTCCGGATGTTCATTTAACACCTTCATTGCGATGGCTTTAGCCATAGCTTCCGTATTTGCTTCAAACTTATAGTTTGCAATTAATGTGTCATATACATAGTCAAAATAAAAAGCTTCAAAATTGTCTGCCTTTTCTTCTGCGAATACATTCTGACTGCCTAAAAGCATAATCATTGCCAACAGACAAACTATTATTTTTTTTATTTGTTTCATTCTATTTTCCTCCGTAAATTCCTATTGTCTGTTGCTTATTTCAAACAGTTACATCTGCTCCGGTGCTGAAATAGATAATAATGTTAATACATTGCCGAGCGCAATGCGAACTGTATCACAAAGCTTCAGACGGGCATCTGTCAGTTCCTTATCCTCGCTGTTTACCTTGCAGGCTGCATAAAAACCGTGGAAGGCAGCTGCTAAATCCATTGCATAACGGGTCAACAGGCTGGGTTCACGCATTTCTGCCGCCTGACGGATGGTTTCCGGGAAATCTGCCAGTTTTTTCATCAGGGCAATTTCCTGCTCGGCGTCAAGTCTTGCTGTATTAATTTCACTCACCGGTTTCACAGCGGTTCCCTGCTCTTTTAACAGGCGGAGAATGCTGCAAATGCGGGCGTGAGCATACTGTACATAAAATACAGGGTTTTCATTGGACTGCTCCACCGCTAAGTCTAAGTCAAAGTCAAAATGACTGTTGGCCTGACGCATATTGAAGAAAAAGCGAGCCGCATCAATGCTGGTTTCTTCCAATAAGTCCTTTAAGGTAATGGATTTACCGGTTCTTTTGGACATACGAACAACCTCACCGCCGGAAACCAGACGAACAAGCTGCATTAAGATGATTTCCAAACGTTCCGGTTCAATACCCAGTGCTGCCAAAGCACCTTTTAAACGGGCAACATGACCATGATGGTCAGCACCCCAGATGTTAATAACCGTATCAAACCCACGGTCAACAAACTTATTCTTGTGGTAAGCAATATCCACAGCATAATAGGTCAAAAAGCCGTTCTGACGAACCAGCACTTCATCCTTTTCCTCGCCGAAATCGGTGGCACGGAACCAAACGGCACCTTCTTTTTCATAGGCATAGCCACGGTCTTGCAGTTCCTTTACAATTTTTCGTGCTTCGCCGTTTTCGTGGAGTACACTTTCGCGGAACCAAACGTCATAATAAATTCTGTATTTTTCCAGGTCTGCCTTTAAGTCATCCACATTCTTTTCCAACGAAAAAGCAACCAAAGCCTTTTTGCGGCTCTCTGAATCCTGTTCTAATAAACCGTTGCCAAAAGCATCGATATATTCCTGTGCACGTACGCGAATATCTTCACCGTGATAACCGTCTTCAGGGAATTCTACTGCATCTTCGCCCTTTAAAATCTGGATGTAGCGCGCCTCTAATGACTTACCGAATTTTTCAATCTGATTACCGGCATCGTTTACATAGAATTCACGGGTTACATCGTAGCCTGCCCAGTCTAAGACACTGGCCAGACAGTCACCCAACGCACCACCACGAGCGTTACCCATATGCATAGGACCGGTGGGGTTGGCACTGACAAATTCCACCATAACCTTTTTGCCTTCGCCAATGTTAATGCGACCAAAACGGTCTCCTTCCTGCTCTGCCACCGCCAGAATCTCACGGATGTAGGCAGGGTCTAAACGGAAGTTGACAAAGCCTGCACCGGCTACTTCAACACCCTGAATATATGTACCTTCTGTGGAAAGATTCTTCACAATACTTTCTGCAATGGCACGAGGCGGTTTTTTGGCCTGTTTGGCAAGCAGCATTGCTGCATTGGTAGCAAAATCGCCGTGTTCTTTTTCTCTTGGTTCTTCAATCACATAATCGGGAACGATTTCAAAGGTAAGTTCACCCAGCTCTTTTGCCTTTAAAAGAGCCTCATCAATCCGTTCTTTAATGGTTGTTTTTGTCTTTTCGTAAATTGTCACTCCTGATTCCCTACTTTCCTGATTTTTAAATGTAATCCGTTATGAGTGGGTAAGCTGTTGTTTAATTCAATGGTATAATCCAAATCAACTTCGCCACCGTTTTCATCAACATTCACGGTCATACTGTTTGTGGTAACACCCACTGACAAATTACCAAAAGGCGTTTCATAGATGCCCACATATTTCTTTTCTTTTTCAAAAATCATCTGGGTGGATGTTTTGCCGAAGCGAATCATCGACACATACCCATCTTTAATTTTAACTGTCGTTGTGGTATTTTCATACCCCGTCAGTTCACTGCCCTCATAGCTGATATAATACTTGTCGCCTTTCTTTGTATAGCGACCCATTGTTGTCAGCTCATACTGGTCATTTTCACCGTCAATATTCTGTCGCCCCACCAGGGTAATGACTGCATTTGTTTCCATCGTTTTCAATCCTTAACCTAAATATTTATAAGGCTATCGCCTCAGTATACTGTTCAATATCCACCCGACCAATCATACCGTTAATGGATTTTTCTAAAAATACTGAACCCAAATGGGTAAATTCTCCCGGATCGTCGCTGACATAAAACCGATATTGATCCTCCGGCGTTTGTGTTGCCAGCATATCCTTTTCGGCAAGCTCAGCCTTAATTTCCCTCGCCGCTGCAAAGCCGGGATTAACCAATGTAACCTGATCTCCCATAATATCTGAAATCACTTTTTTCAGCAGGGGATAATGGGTACAGCCTAAAATTAATGTATCGGCACCGCTTGTTTTAATCGGCTCTAAATATTCTTTTGCAATCAGATAAGCCGCTTCTTTTTCTGCAAATCCGTTTTCCACCAAGGGCACGAACAAGGGGCAAGCCACCGAAACCGTTTGAATCTCCGGCTCTATTTGCTCCATAACCCTGCGATACGCATCCGACCGAACAGTTCCCGCCGTTCCGATAACACCAACGCGACCGTTCTTCGTCGCTTTCACAGCCGCCCGGGCCGCCGCACCCAGCACCCCAATCACCGGAATATCATACTGCCCTTCCAGACGAGGCAGGGCAATGGCGCTGGCCGTTCCGCAGGCTGCAATAATGGTTTTCGGTTCAAATGTCTGTAAAAACTTAATGTCGCTCTTCGTATATTTAATCACGGTCTCCACTGATTTGCTTCCGTAAGGAATCCGACCTGTATCGCCGAAATACACAATGGATTCTTCCGGCAGCAGTTCCATCAGTTCTTTCATAACGGTCAAACCGCCCAAACCGGAGTCAAACAGACCAATCCTTCTGTTATCCATGTTCTGCCTCCCGAAAGTTATTGTGCCAGATCAATGAGCCGTGTAATTAAATTCTGATAGGAAAGACCGGATTCCTGCCACAGCATAGGATACATACTGATATTGGTAAAGCCGGGCAGAGTGTTAATTTCATTCAGCAAAACGGCACCCGACTGTTTATCCACAAAAAAGTCCACACGGGCAAGACCGCGACAGTCTGTAGCCGTAAAAGCCCGGCAAGCCAGAGAACGGATTGTCTCTGTCATTTCTTCATCCAATTCAGCCGGAATCACCAGACCCGCTGTTCCATTGATATATTTTGAATCATAGTCATACATACCGTCATTCACAATTTCGCCCAGACAGGATGCCTGCGGATATTGCGTAGTTCCTAACACAGCACACTCAATTTCACGGGCATCTACTGCACGCTCAATCAAGATTTTTTCGTCTTCTTTTGCTGCCGCCTGCAAGGCTTTGTTCAGAGCCTTTTTGTCAGCCACAAAAGTCACGCCGACTGAAGACCCTGCCCGTGAAGGTTTCACAACAACAGGATAGCCAAAGGATGCTTCAATCTTCTGATGCACTTCTCCCTCATCATACCGTTGCCACACAAAAAAGCCTTCCGTTACAGCAATGCCGGCTTTTTCCAGGACTTCCTTGGTCATCACCTTATCCATGCAAAGAGCCGAACCCAATACGCCGGGACCCACATAAGGAATACCGGCCAGTTCAAATAAACCCTGCACCGTTCCGTCTTCGCCGTTTTTACCGTGAAGCACAGGGAAAATAACGTCTACATATGTAACGGATACATCGCCGTTTTTATTAAACACCAGCAAGCCATGATGCTTAGGGTTCACAGAGAGCACGCAGTTTTTATTATGCAGCCCTTCCCATTGACCGGTCTTAATTTCTTCCGGTGTTGCCTCGGTTAAAAACCAACTGCCACTTTTAGAAATACCAACGGTTAACACATCAAACCGGTCACAATCAATCTGGCTTAATACATTAGCTGCCGAAAGGCAGGATATCTCATGTTCAGATGAATTGCCGCCGAATAATACACAAACTGTCTGTTTCGTTGCAATCAACCTCCTAATTATACCAATTTTACAGAATAAAAGGAAAAAATTTCCATTCTTCCCTATTCTACATATAAGTATACTACTATACCTTATATAATACTATGAAATCAAGCTGATTTCAATACATTTTTCGAATTTTCGAAAAAATTTAATATAATAAATAAGGAAAAAGTGCCGGATTTTTCAAATCCGACACTCTATACTTTTAAAAAATTTTTCAACACGAAGGACTGTTTCCTGGTTTTTTGTTTTGTTTTGCCAGTAAATACTCATAAAACTCAATAACGGCCAACTGACCTGCCATATCCAGATGGCTGATATCCAAAAAATTCTCGTCATATTTTTCTGTTAGTTCTTTTAAGTTGTCTTCCAAAACAATCACCTCCTGTTATTTATTATAGCAAAATTTTCAAAAATACGCAAGCGCGTATACGCATAAAAGTAATTTTGTTTAAGATAATACTAAAAGGAGGTTATGATATGAAAATTAAAGATGCCATTGTGGCTCGTCTGATTGAGCTTTGCGCACAAAGAAACATCCGTAAAAATGAACTGGCAAACCTTGCCGGTTTAACCCCCTCCACAGTTTATAGTGTTTTTGATGAAAGCCGACGGGATATTGGTATGGTAACTGTTAAAAAGCTTTGCGACGGCTTGGAGATTACCGTAACAGATTTTTTTGATTCGCCACTCTTTAAGGAATTAGAACAAGAAATGGAATAATCTTTATAAAGGCTGAACGATTTTTCGTTTAGCCTTTACTCATCTCCAATATAATATTTGCTTAATATATTTATTATTTATACAGTAATAATTATGCTAATATTATCATATTTTTGTTTATGTGTCAATATAATAAAATTATATTGGGTGATGAAAATGAATATAGAATTTAAGGATAACTATATTAAAATCGGCTTAAAAATATCTTACTATCGAAAACTTAAATCTTTAACACAGGAACAGCTTGCCGAAATTTTGGATTGCGGTGTGTCTTTTATTGGTCAGATTGAAGCACCGAATATTTATAAAGCCATTTCATTGGATACGTTATTCAAAATTGCCAAAGCATTAGAAATTCCTCCGTATAAATTATTATATTTTGAGGAATAATATAAGGTTTCTATTTCGCAATTTAGTTTTTGGCAAAGGAATTACAATCCCTCCACCACCTTCGGTGGTCCCCCTCCCTCTAGGCGAGGGAGGCTTTTTACGTAATAAAATTTTTGAAAATATTAAAATAATTAAACGCAAGTTGAGTATCTTAATCTATTTAAAAAACACCTCTTCCTACCGGCGAATGCGGGGTCCGGGGGCAAAGCCCCTGTGTCGTTTTAAGGGGTGCGGGGGAGGCATGGAGTAAGGCATTCTATAAAATAGAATGTGCTTAATCCAGCCGTTCTTTTGTCGGGTGGTTACAACCGCAAAAGAACTTCCTTATTATGTATAGTGGAAGTTCTTTTTGAATTCTCCCTTCGGTCGCCTTAACAAAAAGAATAACTGAGTTAGGGAACACCGTCAAACTAAAGTTTGTCGCCATCCTCCTACCTCATGTCCCGCCCGGCAGGGCATTAAAACCTTACAACTCTTTTATAATGCAACGTTTATACCCTGTTATTCTTTATGTTATTGATTATAACATATTTTTATAACCTTTGTCAACATATAATATATGTGAGGTGAAGGTTATGGAAGATAAATTAATTATTAACAAAAAGAATTTAAAGGGCGAAGACGGATACAAAACATTTTCTGTACGCATAAAAGAGGAAACCGTAGCAAAATTAAATAAGTTATCAGAAGAAACAAACAGGTCCAGAAACGAATTAATTAATATTTTATTAGATTATGCCATTGACAATAGTAAAGTAAAATAAATTCCTACACATTTTTAAATCCTCCCACCGTCTACGACGGTCCCCCCTCCTTTAGGCAAGGAGGGCTTTTGAACGATGCTTTTATACAAGAAAATTCCGCAGTGCGTTGCACTGCGGAATTTTATCTTTTTATCTTATGCCAATGCTTCTTTTGCTGCTTTTCTGAGTGCTGCAAGCTTTGCTTCTGCATCAGCACCGTCTGTTCCCACAACGGAGAAATAGAGCTTAATCTTTGGCTCCGTGCCCGAAGGACGCAGAATGAAGAAGCCACCGCCTGCCGGTTCAAAATAAAGCACATTAGAAGGTTCTAAGGGCAGTTCTTCCTTCTCGCCGGTTTCAAAATCATAGCGAATTCCTTCTTTGTAATTTCTGAAGGCGGCAATCTTTGTATCGCCCAACTGACGGAAGGGGTTCTGGGAGACCTTGTCTAACAATGCTTTCATCCGTTCCATACCGTCAATGCCTTCCATATATAAAGACTCCGTATGTTCCAGATAATAACCGTATTTTTTCTGTATAGCCTGCAGAGCATCATAAAGGGTTAACCCCTGTTTTTTATAATAAGCCGCTGCTTCGCAAACTAAGAGCGCCGCACTGACAGCATCCTTATCACGGGCATAGGTGCCGGGCAGATAGCCAAAGCTTTCTTCAAAACCAAAATAGTATGAACCCCCATCGGGATTAATTTCATGGTCTTTAATCACGCCGGCAATAAATTTAAAGCCGGTATATACCTGATACAGCTTCACGCCATACGCTGCCGCTATTTTTTCTACCATACCGGTCGACACCACGGTGCTGACGATATAGTCCTTGTCGCAAAGACCTTTCTTTGCCTGCTGTGACAGCACATATTCTGTCAGCAGTACGCCGGTCTGATTGCCGTTTAATGCGGTATAGCCTGATTCAGTTTTGCATAAAACACCGATTCTGTCAGAATCCGGATCGGTGCCGATGATGATATCTGCATCCTTATCTTTTGCCAACTCAATGCCCATAGCAAAGCCTTCGGGATCCTCCGGATTGGGAGATTTTACTGTCGAAAAGTTCGGGTCGGCAACAGCCTGCGCTTCAACAGGATATACCTCCGTAAAACCAACTTCAGAAAGAGCCCGCATCACCGGTTTGTAGCCGGTGCCGTGGAAGGGGGTGTATACAATCTTGAGCTGACCGCCCATTTCTTTAACCAAATCAGCATCCTTCACACAGGCTTTAACTGCCTCCATATAGGGTGCCAGCACGTCTTCGTTAATCACCGTAATGAGTCCGGCTTTTTGTGCTTCAGCGGCATCCATCGTTTTCACACCGGAGAAAATATCTGTCTTTTCAATAAAGGAAAGAACAATGTTAGAATCTGCCACATTCATCTGGGCACCATCTTCACCATAAACCTTATAGCCGTTATAGTTAGCCGGGTTATGGCTGGCGGTAATCATAATGCCGGAAAACGTTTTCAGATACCGAACCGCAAAGGAAAGCGCCGGAGTGGGTTGCATTTCAGAATAAATAAACACCTTGATGCCGTTAGCCGCTAAAACCGAAGCCGATTCCCAGGCAAACTCCTTTGAAAAATGACGGCAATCATAAGAAATTGCCACACCGCGTTTTGCCGCTTCACTGCCTTTTTGCAGAATATAAGAGGCAAGGCCTTGTGTTGCCCGTCTCACCGTATATACATTCATCCGGTTACTGCCGGCACCTAAAACACCGCGCAAACCGGCAGTACCAAACTCCAAATCCTTATAAAACCGCTCCTTTATTTCATTGTCATCAACAATAGAAAGCAGTTCTTGTTTGGTTGCTTCGTCTGCCTTTTGGCACCAATAGTCATACTGTTCCCGATAATTATTTGTCAATTTCTTCATTCCTTTCCTCACAATAAGTTATAGCCTATGGTGTATTTTATTCGTCACCGTCCCACCAATACTGAGACTCATCATCAACATTTGTTGAACCGCCATCATCCGTTTCTCCCTGTCCATTTAAATTGGGTGGATTGATTTGAATCGGTTCTCCTTCTGCCGGCGGATTATTCGCGCCGGAACCGGGTTCTACCTCATTCAAGCCCTGACCTTCATCAATAATTTCCTCGCCAATATCACTTTCCTGCTCCTCTATTGCATGAGAACGGCACAGTGTTCCGGGTTGTGTTCCGGATTTAAAATATTCTGTTCTTACGGAACCGGCGCAGTCCTCTCCTGCAATTTTACCGCTTACCTGACAAATTGTGCGGGAAACCATATTTTGAGGCGGTGTCAGTTCTTTAACTGTAATTCCCTGATGAATGGAATCCATTACTTTTTTCCATGCAGACAGACAGGGGTTGCCTAACCCTGTCATCGGCTTCGGTGTATCATAACCAAACCAAACGACACCTACATAATTCGGTGTAAATCCTGCGAACCAACGATTCGTATCCTTATCGGTTGTACCGGTTTTACCGCCGGCAAAGACTCCGTTTGCCAGTCTTGCACCTGTACCGGTACCGTAATTAACAACACCGGAAAGCATTTGAGCCATCGTATATGCCGTCGTCTCGCTCATAGCATATTTTGTTTCGGGCTTATTCTCCAAAATGACCTTACCATTGGCATCTACAACTTTACTGTATGTTGTCGGCTTGGTATATATACCGCCATTAACAAAAGTAGCATAGGCTGCTGTCATTTCCATAACAGAAACACCGTCTGTTAAACCGCCCAAACCAAGTGAACTCAAATATTTATCAGAATATGTTTGATTATCTGCACGTTTTTCGGAACTTACTAAGGTTGTGAATCCCAAATTGTTGGTCATAAAATCATATGAACGGTCAACTGTCAGTTCGTCTAAAATTCTGACAGCCGGAATATTTCTTGATTTTTCCAAAGCAACACGAGCCGTAATAGGACCTAAAAAGCTATTATCTGCATTTTTAGGCGACCAGTTTCTGATGGTCAGCGGTAAATCATCCACCAGTGTTCCCGGTGTAATCAATCCATATTCAATAGCCGGCGCATATACTGCAAGAGGCTTAATTGATGAACCGGGCTGACGCAAGGTCGTGGTTCTGTTCAGCACACGATTACCCGTTTTTTCGCCACGTCCGCCGACAATGCCCTTCACCTGACCGGTATAAGGATCAATCACAACCATAGAAGATTGTGGCTTGCTTCCCGCTGCGCCGGGAAAATTATTGTCATTTTCAAAAACAGTTTCCATTGCCTCCTGAACCTTGGGGTCAACATTGGCATAAATCTTCAAACCGCCCTTGAAAATTGCTTTCGTTGCTGCACTCTCAGACATTTTGTTTTGTGTCATCAAGTCGTGCATAACATCTTCAATAACTTTATCTACATAATAAGACTGTATTGAGGACTTTTCCACTTTGACAGTACCTTTAACCAGTTTTAATTCTTCTGCTACTGCCGCATCGTGTTCTTCTTGGGAAATAAAGCCGAGCTCCAGCATTTTCCCCAGGACCAGTTCCTGTTTTTTCTTATGTTCTTCAAAATTAATCAAGGGGTCATATTTACTGGGATACTGCGTAATGCCGGCAATGGAAGCACACTCAGCCAAATCCAGCTCTGATACATCCTTGCTGTAATATATGTTTGCCGCCGTCTGAACACCGTGACAACCCTGTCCCAAATAAATGGTGTTCATATACATTTCAATAATCTCATCCTTAGACATTTTCTTTTCCAGATTTAATGCACGGACAATTTCCTGAATTTTCCGAATAGCCGAACGTTCATCATCGCCGGTAATGTTTTTAATTAGCTGCTGAGTAATGGTAGAGCCGCCATAGGAGCTGTTTCCTTTGAAAATATACCCCATTGTAGCACCTAATGTACGTTTCCAATCCACGCCTTTATGACTCAGGAACCGTTCATCTTCAATAGCAATGAATGCCTTTTTCAGCATTTCGGGCGTGTTTTCAATATCAACCCAAACACGGTTTTGTTCCGCATATAGCCGCTCCAGTTCCACAGCCTGACCGGATTCATTTGTATAATATACAACTGAAGTAAAGTCCAGACTATACTCCTGAGCAATTAGGTCCGTGCTGTTATCGATAAAGCCCAATGCTGCTCCGGCAACAATCGCTGCCAACAAAACAAAAACTAAACAAAAGGAAATCAGTACCCGTTTAATAACACGCCAAACTTTATTAAGCTTCTTTTTACCTTTTTTCTTTCCTCTTTTTCTTCTCTTGGGTTCTTTATCCAGTTGAATGACCTGTGTATTTTCTAAGCTCATTTCTTCGTCGTACATTTTATCACTTCCTTTTTCGTAAACAAAACGCCTTCTGTTTACATCCATCAGCGCTCAAAATCCTATCATTCCATTTTTATTATAATCAAAATACTTTACAAAAGTATTACAATTCCCATTTTTTTATATTAAAATACGAAGACAAACTGAAAAAAATTGTCTCATCTCACCAAATTCTCCAAATTTCGTCCTTTTTCTTCTCCTTTAAAAAAATAAAAATATTCCGTAAAAAAAGGTTGACAAATGAATTGTTTTATAGTAAAATAACTTATGTTGTTTATGGCGGCATGGCTCAGCTGGCTAGAGCAATCGGTTCATACCCGATAGGTCGGTGGTTCGAGTCCACCTGCCGCTACCAGAAAAAAAGCACCAATCTTGTATCAAGATTGGTGCTTTTTTTCAATGAAGCGTTCCTGTGGGACTGCTGATTTTACAGTCAAGCTTCAAATCGCTTTAAAAAAATCAAATAAAAGGTTATTGGCTTGGATTGCTTTTTAGAACCGGATGCATATCATTTTTCAGTACACTTTTTCTTTTTTCTGCTTCTCTTTCTTTCCTGCTTCCCGGTTCATACCAATAACAGAGAACAGCTTTTGCATTCCGGCAATTAAACCGTATACCACCACAAACGGTGGCAACACCTGAATAAATGTAATTAAAAACGGAAATGCTTTTGGGCTTACATTATATAAGATTTCAATGGGAGTTCCGGGGAAATTTCTTGATACAAACATTAAATTACTCCCTAAAAAACAGTTCACGATATACGCGACAATACACATAATCAGAACCGTTGCCCCGTAAAATTTCACATCGTCCTTAACCAACCTATAATATCCGGTTATAATATATAACAAGCTCAAAAACACCATAATTCCATGAAGGATAAAGCTTTGCACCGTAATGAAATGAAACGCCTGATAAAGACCTGCTGATGTATTAGGCGAAAGAATATAACCGATGCCGCCCACCATACCGCCAACAATCATAAAGACTTCTCCGTTTCGTTTCAACAAACCCTTGCCCCATCCGCACATAATCAAACCATAGAGGGGAATGGAACAAAAATAAAGAGGGATATAAGTATTTGGATTATTTGCATTACCAATCAACAAATTAAAAACAATTTTTATAATTTCCAATATCCAGAGAGCAATCGCACACCATCTGGTGATTGATAAAACTGTTTTCCTGTCCGCTTTTCGATATTTCCAAAGAGCAAAGATAATTAAAATGCCGCAAATACAAATTAGAATAAAATGCTCAGCAGAATATGCTTTGTATGGCTCTACTGCTCCTGCTTTCGAAAAGAAATTCTGAAACATTCTTTAAACGCTCCTTCAATTTATACGCATATTGTAGCATAACTAACTGCTCATTTCAACATATTTTTTAATTTATTGCTTTAGCGAAAAAGGAACCTGTAAAAATTACAGGTTCCTTTTATATACTTTATTTTTCTTTAATCATCAGGCAGGTGTTGGGCTTTATGGTAAAGGTTAAATTCTTCGTCGTGTCAACGAGTTCTGCATCGTGGGTTTCATCTAACAGATACACCTCATATTCGCCCGACTTTCCAAAATCAACCGCGAAGGTTTTATCTTCTGCCTCTTCCTCATTTTCATCATAATAGGTAATAATTGTCATAGTTTTATCATCCTCATCCACACCACAAAGGGTATAGAGATGATCAAGCTGATTCTCACAAAGAATTTCGGCTTTTCGTTCATACATCTTGCTGTACCACAAGAACACAAAATAGGTTTTTAAAGGCCCAAGTGTTAAATGGTCAAACAAACCATTGAACAAACCAGGTCTTAAATCATAATACATCATCATATCAATGGAAGAATGCTGACCGGCGGTCATACAAGCCAAAGTAAAGGCTGCCCCTTTCATGGAAAGAACCACCTTAAAGGATTCTACTATAGGTAAATCCCAGGATTTCACATAGTTCCACTCATTGAAAATGTTCTCAGCATCAGAGAAACCGTTATCATCTAAAAGCTTTTGAATGCGGTTGTTTTTCTCAATAATCTGCTCCGGATTGGGGCGATAGGTATGCCAGGAGAAAAAGTCTAAGGGGGCATTTCTCTTTTTCATTTCCGGCAGAAAACGGGATGCCCATTGTTCATCCCAACCCAAGGCAGGACCACCGATTTTTAAATGCGGGAAGCAAGCTTTTAAATGCTTGGCTGCCGTTTCATATAAATCAAAGAACTGTTCTTCCGTACCCGTCCAGGTGGTACCATCCCCTAAGTCCGGCTCATTCCAGATTTCCCAGTACTTCATATTATAGTGAAAACCATTGTTCCAGCCTTCATTATAATGACGGATAATGTGCTCACAAATAACGGCCCACTTTTTAAAATCTTTTGGGGGATGAACATTGAATTTTTTAATATAATGTTCAATCTTTTGCCCTAAGCGATAAAACATTTCTGTTCCGGCATCCCGGGTGATGGAAACATATTCATCCGTACAAACAAAATCATAGGATTCGGGGTCATAGGGATCCGCATCAAAATTCGGGAAAATCGCCGTAATATCTACCGTATGCTCACCACCGTAAGCGGAACAGTGTGCCGCATCGTGGTTGCGGGCATAAGGAATGTTCAATGCTTTATATAACTCAAAATTACTGCGCACGCCCTGACCGTTTCCATGACGTCGACCCACAGGACCGTTGTTCACCGCATGCATTATTTTAAAGGCGCCCTGCTTTTTCGACAAATCAAACCGCAAAGTATCCATACTCGTATCCACCTTTATATGTAAAGTCTTATTCACAAGCTTATTATACAATCAATTACCTATATTTGCAAGAGTTATTTTTCCCTTATCATCAGGCAGGTATTGGGTTTCATGGTAAAGGTTAAATCCTTTGTAACATTCACCAATTCAGCATCATGAGTTTCATCTAACAGATATACCTCATATTCCCCTTCTCGACCAAAATCAACCGCGAAGGTTTTATCTTCTGCCTCTTCCTCATTTCCGTGGAAATAGGTGATGAGAGTCATAGTCTTATCATCCTCATCCACGCCGCAAAGGGTATAGAGATTGTCAACCTGATTTTCACAGAGAATTTCTGCCTTCCGCTCATACATCTGGCTGTACCACAAGAACACATAATAGGTTTTTAATGGTCCAAGTGTTAAATGGTCAAACAAGCCATTGAACAGACTGGGGCGCAAATCATAATACATCATCATATCAATGGAAGAATGCTGACCGGCGGTCATACAAGCCAAAGAAAAGGCTGCACCCTTCATGGAAAGAACCACCTTAAAGGATTCTACTATAGGTAAATCCCATGATTTAACATAGTTCCATTCGTTCAGAATATTCTTCACTTCAGAGAAACCGTTATCATCCAAAAGTTTTTGTATACGGCTGTTTTTAGCCATAATTTCCTCCGGATTGGGGCGATATGTATGCCAGGAGAAAAAATCCAGGGGTGCCTGGCGCTTCTTCATTTCCGGCAAAAATCTTGCCGCCCATTTTTCATCCCAGGCAAGAGCCGGACCTCCGATTTTCAAATGAGGAAAGCAGCTTTTTAAATGTTTGGATGTCACTTCATATAAATCATAATATTGTTCCTCTGTTCCTGTCCATAACGTATTATCTCCCAAATCTGCCTCACACCAGATTTCCCAGTATTTCATATTATAGTGAAAACCATTGTTCCAGCCTTCATTATAATGACGGATAATGTGCTCACAAATGACCGCCCACTTTTTAAAATCTTTCGGGGGATGTACATTGAATTTTTTAATATAATGTTCAATCTTTTGCCCTAAACGATAGAACATTTCTGTTCCGGCATCCCGGGTGATGGAAACATATTCATCCGTACAAGCAAAATCATAAGAAGCCGGGTCATAAGGATCTGCATCAAAATTCGGGAAAATCGCCGTAATATCTACAGTATGCTCACCACCGTAACCGGAATAGTGTGCCGCATCGTGGTTGCGGGCATAGGGAATGTTCAATGCTTTATATAACTCAAAATTACTGCACACGCCCTGACCGTTTCCATGACGTCGACCCACAGGACCGTTGTTCACCGCATGCATTATTTTAAAGGCGCCCTGCTTCTTCGACAAATCAAACCGCAAAGTATCCATAAGCACTCTCTCCTTTTATATGTAAAGTTCTGTTTACAACCCTATTATAAGACCCTTAGCCGCAATTTGCAAGAGTTTTTAACCGAATTTAATTCGTTTTTTCTCTATACAACACCCTTCTTTTATGATACAATGAAAACGAGGTGATTATGATGGGAAACGCTATTGGCTTTATCATAAATATTGTCTTCTGGCTTTTGGGTTTGGCGATTGTAACGTTGATACTTCTCCGTTTTATCTGTCAACAAAGCAGAAAAACGGTAACTAACAAGGCAACCGTCGTTGACAAACAAAAATATGTCAAAGAAACGTTAAGTAAGTCACAAGCACCAAAGACAGAAACACTTTATACTGTTACATTCCTGTGTAACGGTAAGGAACTGACTTTTTACACCGGTGCCGAAACCTATGAAGCCTGCCACATCAAACAAAAAGGTCTGCTGACCTATAAAGGGCTGCAATTTGTGGACTTTACCACCAAACAAAAGGAGCAAGCATGAACAAACAGTATACATTAGAAGTCATTGCCCATATTCATAACGATTTTCATGAAAAATTCGGTATTCCCCGTCAAAGCGGATTAGCGGATGTGGAATCGTTTATTGTTTTCGAGAAGCCATACCGTATGCCGGAAGCCTTCCGTGGACTCTCCGACTATTCCCATCTGTGGCTCATCTGGCAGTTTTCAGAATGCAGTGATGCCGGATTCCGCCCCACTGTCCGACCGCCCCGCTTAGGTGGCAACAAACGGATGGGGGTCTTTGCCACCCGTTCACCCTACCGCCCCAACAGTTTGGGACTTTCCTCTGTGAAACTGGAAAGAGTTCTGCAAACCGAAGAACACGGCACCGTATTGGTGGTCACCGGTGCTGATTTAATGAATGGCACACCCATTTTTGACATTAAGCCATATCTTACATATGTTGACAGTCATCCCGAAGCTAAAAGCGGTTTTGCCGAAGACTTTGTGGACTACGCCCTCGCGGTGGAATGTCCGCCTTCTCTGCTAAAAGCAATACCAAAAGAAAAACAAGCCCCCTTATTACAGGTGCTTGCCGGCGATCCCCGTCCAGCATACCAGCAGGACGAAGAAAGAATTTATAAAATGACCTATGGAGATTATACCATTCATTTTAAAGTAAAGAATAACACATTAACTGTAACGCATATAAAATAAAAAAAGATGCACATTAAAAAATGTGCATCTCTTTTTTATTCTTGTTCTTATTTTGCAATAGCATCTTTCAGAGCTTTACCAGCTTTGAAAGCAGGAACAGTAGTAGCAGCGATTTTGATAGCAGCGCCGGTCTGGGGGTTCTTACCCTCACGAGCAGCTCTCTTTCTGGTTTCAAAAGTACCGAAACCGATCAGAGCGATTTTTTCACCCTTCTTCAGTTCGTCAGTAACGGTAGCAGTGAAAGCAGCCAAAACTTTTTCAGCATCTTTCTTAGAAACCTCTGCTTTAGCAGCGATTGCAGCAACTAATTCTGCCTTATTCATAATACACAACCTCCAATTTTTTAAATTTCCTATGTTTCTATTATAACCTTCTGAAAACCATTTGTCAATGCTGTTTTTACCATATTTTACGTAGTTTTCAAATAAATTTTATTAATTTCCCCATTTTTCCCAAAAAGAAGATATGTTTTTTCGTCAATTTTACCAGTTTTTCTTTTTTCTCCTGCTTTTCTTGCTCCACAAAACTTGTTTTTTTCTTAAAATATTTGTTCTCTTGCTCCCCAAAAAAGAAAAATTTCAGTGTTTAGAGCGTTAAATCAGGAATTTCATAAAGAGAATCAATAATAAAATCAGGTTTTTCTTCCTTTAATTGTTCCCGATTGAAGTATGTTGTTACAGCTGCACAATACATTTCGGCTGATTTAGCTGCCTGAATACCGTTCAACG
Source organism: Oscillospiraceae bacterium (assembly GCA_015068865.1). Taxonomy (GTDB): domain Bacteria; phylum Bacillota; class Clostridia; order UBA1381; family UBA9506; genus UMGS755. The sequence continues at coordinate 46,156 of SVJT01000002.1, forward strand.
CATCCTCAATAACCAGACAATCTGAAGGATCTGCCCCCAGTTTTTTTGCCGCGGAAAGAAAAATATCCGGAAAAGGTTTTTTCCGTTCCGCATCACTACCGCTCACCAAGGCATCAAACCAGTCGAGGGGAATATCTGCCCCTTTCATATTGGCTTCAATTTTGATAAAATCCGCACTGGAGCAAAGAGCCACCTTATGTCCCCTTTCCTTCAATATCGCAAGCACTTCCTTGGCCCCGGGATACACGGTTAATCCCTCTTTGACATATTCTACATATTTAGCATAAGTCTTATCTTTCATGGCAGGTTCATAAGGCACGCCGTATTTTTCAGCCACACCGCCTACAAACCGCGCCTCTCCGGCACCAATAAAGGGTCGGAAATCCTCTTTTTTCGGAAACACGCCGTATTCTGCCAAAACTTCTAAAGCCGCACGCATAGTCACCGGTGTTGAATACACTAAAACACCATCCATATCAAATAAGTAATGCAATTTAATCTCTCCTTAAAAATAAGCGGTTGCTGAATTCTTCGGCAACCGCATAATATATCATACAGTAAAAATACCACTCATCCATTCACGCATCAATAAACACTCCGAGTTAAACTCTTCAATATCACAATCTTTAAACAAAAGAGCTCCACTCGCCTGACCTTTTAAAACCTTTAAATACTGTTGCCATTCGTCCTTCCCTTCCATAATGGTGGTGCAGCCTTCTGAGGATTCTTTATAAGAGACATATACATGATGCACATAAGGCGCCAGCATTTTCAAATCAAAAATATTGTAAATCAAAGAGGAGGTTCGGTTCGGCTGCCAAATGAGCCGTACATTTTCCCGTTTCACCGCATCTAAAAAGCGACCGGTTTTAATGTAATCCTCCAGAAGCGTATCCCGATGATAGGTAAAACAAATTTTAATATTTCTCTTTGATGCCATATCCGCCAGATTCTGCACTTTTTCCGTCAGATTCATCAGCACTTCTTCTGTTCCGTTTGCCGATGTTCCCAAGGAAAGAACAACTGCATCTGTATGCAAGGTCTCTGCCGTTTCCAACACCTGAGAAAAAGTCCATTCTGAAGCATGCTGCACATCAAATGCCGAATAATAGGCAACAATTTGAATTCCTTTAGCCTGTGTTTTCTCATAAACAGCTTCAGCAGCCGCGATATTCCCTCGCTTAACGTGCTCTTCATCCAATTCCATTACAGCTAAAGAATTCTTTTCTGCCAAAACCAGGATTTCTTCTACCGAAAGTTCCGGCAATGTTACCGTTGTTACACCAAGCAGCATACTTTCACGCCTTTCTGCCCGCCAAAATCACTCTTTATACCTTCTGTCTCCGGGCAAAAACAGAATGTTCATTTATACCATACTATATCTTGTATATATTGTACCTGATTCTCATAAAACAAACAAGACGCATATATACCAATCTTTTTTTTGATTATTTGTATAATCTACTCAAAAAACCGCTATATATGCGTCTTTCAGATATGTTTTTGTTAAATTTTTCCTTATGCTCTGGGGTGAGCCTTTGCATATACCTCTTGAATTTTACTGTTCACCAGATGCACATAAATCTGGGTGGTAGATACATCTGCATGCCCCAGCATAGACTGTACGGAATGTAAATCTGCCCCGTTTTCCAACAGATGAGCCGCAAAAGAGTGACGCAACGTATGAGGGGTGATGGTTTTTTCAATGCCGGCATCCTTCGCATATTGTTTTAAAAGCTTCCAAAAGCCCTGACGGGACATCCTCTGACCGGATAAATTGAGAAACAGCGCCGGTTCATCGGATGCTTCATTTAACAGAGGACGTACTTTATGTATATATGCCGTTAAGGCTTCCGTGCATATTTTCCCGAAAGGAATAATGCGGTCTGCTCCGGTTTTTTCGCAATGAATAAACCCCATTTCCAGGTTCACTTCGGTAACATCCAATTCTATCAGCTCTGTCACACGAATCCCGGTAGCATATAAAAGCTCCAGCATTGCCTTGTCGCGAATCCCCTTCAAATCGCTGGATTCAGGTTGCTCCAGCAAACGTTCCATTTCACCCGGAGAAAGAACCTGAGGCAATTTCTTCTCCACCTTCGGCAAATGAATTTCCAAAGCCGGATTGCTGTCTACCATCCCTTGCTCCAGTAAATAGGCATAATAATTCTTCAGGGATGCCAGTTCACGGCATACCGTAGAATTGGCACGACCGGATTTTTTCAGAAAAGAAAAATAGGATTCCAGATTCTTGCGTCCCGCTTGCAGCGGATTCACGCCTTCTTCCTTGGTATACTGCAAAAAGGCGCAGATGTCGTGCTGATACGAATCCAATGTGTTCTTTGTCAGCTTTTTCTTTTTATCTAAATACTCTATGAAATCATGTACTGTTTCCAACATAACTGTTCCTTTCTTCTGTATACAGTCGTCATCCATGCCGTTTAAAACAACCCGGCAATCGCACGGATTAAAAGGGGTTCAACATACGACTGCATTAATACGGACAAGACCGTTATGGCGTAAAAGCCTGCAAGTTTTCCTAAAAACAACGGTAATTTTCTGGTTAATATCATTTTCTCTTTTGAAAGAGATAATGAAAACGCAAGACACGTAACACATAATACCAAGTAGCAAGGCACAAGCAACAGGTAGTGAGGCAACATCCCTAAAGCAGCGAACAAAACTGCTTTTGCACCATATATCCGAAACATAAAAAACAAGGTAAAGCAATGCATAAATCCGTGGACTGCGGCAAAGCCTGCCACAAACGGTGCCCCGATGACCATAACGGAAAACAAAAACAAAAGACACACATTCTGCAGATTCTGCAAAAGTCCGATATGAAATACCGCAAGGGCATCGGCACCCTTATCTCCCATATTCTGAAAGAAATCATTCATATATAAAAGCAGTTCCTCGCAGGAAAGGTCCGGCATGGTGAAAACAAACACAGCAGCCAGAATGCCGCCTAACAAAAAAGATGCCAGCACGATACAATATAACGGCTTGTCTGCTTTTATGTAGTCTGCAATATATTTAGACCAATGATTTGATTGCTTCAAGACGGTTCCCTCTTTTCTTATCAAACAGTTCTATTAATGTAAACCTATGATAATAAAGAGAAAAAAATAACCACTTGTCCTGTTTTTTAGGCAAAAAAACCGGTTCCATCATAAGACGAAACCTTGCTGTCAAAATTGTGTTACTTTAACATTATAACGAAAGTGTTACAAAAAAGCAAGGATAATTTTCACGAAAAACAGACTTTTTTTATTGCTCTTGTTGCCATTAAAAAAGGTATCACAAGATGTTGTGTTTTCCGTTGTTTTTTCTCATTTTGTCTAAAAAAGCCATTAAAATAGTTTAAAATTTTTTGCAGATTTCTTAAAAAAATCTATTGACAAATACTTCTTTTATTGCTATAATATCTTAGTCGGTATGTGTAGGCGACATCTGCGGGTGTAGTTCAATGGTAGAATCTCAGCCTTCCAAGCTGATTGTGTGGGTTCGATTCCCATCACCCGCTCCACAGCTTTTAAATACCTGTCGAATAAGCGCCTGTAGCTCAGTTGGATAGAGCAACTGCCTTCTAAGCAGTGGGTCAGGAGTTCGAATCTCTTCAGGCGCGCCACTTTTGCTTATATGGTGGGTATAGCTCAGTTGGTTAGAGCGCTAGATTGTGGCTCTAGAGGTCGTCGGTTCGACTCCGATTACCCACCCCAGATACATATTTTCAAATTTTGTGGAAACACTTAAATTATTCGGCAATATTGGGATGTCGCCAAGTTGGTAAGGCACCGGATTCTGGTTCCGGCATTTCGAGGGTTCGAGTCCTTCCATCCCAGCCAATTACAATTTCATTTGTCTTGGGATGTTGGGATGTAGCCAAGTCGGTAAGGCACCAGACTTTGACTCTGGCATTTCGTAGGTTCGAGTCCTGCCATCCCAGCCATATGGGCCATTAGCTCAGTCGGCAGAGCACTTGACTTTTAATCAAGGTGTCCGCGGTTCGAATCCGCGATGGCTCACCAAAAACGCTTAAATCTTAGGATTTAAGCGTTTTTTTCTATGTCCGGAAAGTGTTTTGCTGAGCACTTGATTTTTGGCATAAAAATCAAAAATCAAGGAGACAGAAAAATGAAGAAAATTACCATGAAAACAAGCGAAACCATAGCGGAAACTTTTGATGTGTATTTGCTTTCCAAAAGGGCAAAAGGCATCAGCGACAAAACGTTGACAACCTACAAATGCCATCAGCCATCATTTGCCGGTGGATACGCCAATAAACCAATTGGAAAAAGCGGATTTAGATGCTACGACAAGCAGTATGCGAGACTCAGGTCTTGCGCCAAACTCTATCAGTAGTTACATAAGAACGCTAAAAGCCTTTCTGTCATGGTGTAACGACGAAGAAATCGGGACAAAAGGGGACGTACCTTTTTGTCTTAATTCAAAAAATTAAGATAAATTAACCGTCCCCAATCTGTCGCGCTTCAGGGGGTCACCTCACCATCCCCTGTCTTGGCGTTTTTGTCCATTTTTTATTGAATATTAAGAAGAAATGTGATACAATCTGATAAGAGGTGATATTCCATGATAAGCATTGAAGATCTTTCAAAACTTGAATTCGATGAAGATGATTTTGAATACATAATCCAAAGTGACAAAAAATATGGTGATAAAATTGCACCACTTTCAGCTTTGTTCATGGCGCTACCACAAACAGCGGATCACAAAAGAAGCGCTTGTGCAGATTTTGTAAAAAAAGCCGTGGAAACCGCCCCCGAATGTGATAACCAATATATACTTCAGCTTTTGTTCTGGCTATATTGCGTTCCGTTTGCGAAGGAATACTACAAGCAAAAAAATATCAGCGAAGAAATTTTTTACGACACGATGAAGGACATTTCCTGCAAAACGCGTGATTGCAAAAAATTGCACGGTAAGGTCGGGACTTATTCGCCGTGGTTTTATCTTCATTTTTCCTATGTTTATTTTGCGTTGGGAAGACTTCAGTTTTATATTGAAAACTACCACAATACGTATGAAAAAAATGGATATACTATTCAAACAGGCGACAGGATATATTCCTGCCATATTCCTTCCGGAAGCAAGCTCACGAGGGAAAAGTGTATGGAGTCCTTTCAGAAGGCGTATGAATTTTTCAGTGACGAGCTTACAGGGGATATTCTTCCCGTCATATGTACATCGTGGCTTTTGTATCCACCGTACAAAGAGCGTGTTTTCCCTAAAGGATCAAATATTGAAAGCTTTGCAAATTTGTTTGATATAATCGGGCAATACGAAACGGGCTTTCGGTTCAGCGAAGCCGAGCTTATTTTCGGCGCTTGTTACCAAGGGAGCACAGAAGGTTTTCCTGCAGACAATTCTCTTCGACGCAATATGATTGAATATATGAATTCAGGAGAAAAGTCAGGACACGGCATCGGGATCATTCTGTACGACGGAAAACAAAAAAAGATACTTTAACAGATAAACAAAAATGTGACAAGGGGACGGGGACAAAAGGGGACGTACCTTTTTGTCTTAATTCAAAAAATTAAGATAAATTAACCGTCCCCAATCTGTCGCGCTTCAGGGGGGGCACCTCAAACCGTCCCCTGTCTCATGTGTGTCAACAGAACCGTCCCCTTGACACACCCTTGACACATGGAGTAGCATTAACACGCCTTTATAACAATATAGAAATAGCTTTTTATTTGTATAAATCGCTCGTATTTGTTGACACCGATAACCTGATATGTTATACTCTTCAAAGGTGATAAAAATGTATGATATAGACTTTATCATAACACGCTTAAACCGTGTTATAAGGCGGAAGCCAAATCTGCACTGGCATAATAGCAGGCTATATTATGAAAGCGAATATAATATGGTTATAGTCCTTGGCGGCAAGGCAAAATACATAATAAATTCTGAAGAAATTTATCTAAAGAAAAATGATGTAATAATTTTTCCGCCGGGAATTGTCCGTGCAGGATATACAGATAAGAGTGACCCGTGGGAATTTATAACAATCAATTTTAATTTAGAGCTTAATGAGGATGGAAAAGAGTTTTTTGATAAAAAATATCTGCTTTTTAATAACATTGGCACAAATATTCATGACAAATTTCTTAATATTGCTTACTTATGGGAGGGGAAAAATCCTCTCTTTGCAGTAAAATGTAAAGCTTTAATTTCCGATATTCTCTATGAACTTATTCGCAGTTTCCTTCCACATAGTAAAATGCCGCGTTCAGAAGAACTAGAAGCTGTGCGTACATATATTCAGGCAAATTTCAGAGAAAAATTAAGCATTGAAGCTTTAGCGGAGCGTATGGAGTTAAGTGTGTCATATTTCAGGAAGCTTTTTACCCGTGCTTATGGACAGTCCCCTCAGCAATACATTATAAGCCTACGGATAAATACTGCATATGACCTTCTTGAATCCGGAGAAGCAAACGTAAGCGAAGCAGCAATCCTCAGCGGGTTTGAAGATATCTATTATTTCAGTACACTGTTTAAAAAACAAACCGGTCTCTCCCCCTCGCAGGTTTTACACACAAACAATAAGGGCGTGTGACAATGTATTTTGATGTGTCCCCAAAAAGTTATACTTTTTATAACGTAGTAGTTTATGTGACAAGGGGACGTGTGACAAGAGGACTGTTCTGTTGACACATAAAAAACAACGGCAATTTTCTTCCGAAAATTGCCGTTGTTTTATATACTTTTCTATTCTCTTACATTAAGGCAGGAATATCTTCATAATGAAATATAACACCGACGGGCAAAGCAGGCAACCAAGACCTGTGTAGAAGGTGGCAACCATTGCGCCATAAGGAACCAGTTTCGGATCTGTTGCCGCAAGACCGGCAGAAGTGCCGCTTGTGGTACCCATCAAGCCGCCAAACACCATAGCCGCTCTGGGTGTGGTAAGGCCAATTTTTTTGGCAACCATAGGCGTTAAAAGCATAACCGTAATGGATTTCACCACGCCTGCCGCGATTGAAAGTGCAATAACGGCCGAATCTGCACCAACAGCTGCACCCGTAACGGGACCGACAACGAAGGTAACCGTTCCTGCTGCAATAGTTGTAACGCTTGCCGCGTCATGATAGCCAAAAGCAATGGCAATTAAGGCACCCACAAAGAAGGTGCCGATAACACCGATTAAAAGTGCCACAACGCCAATAACGCCGCACTTTTTAATTTCAGAGAATTTCGCACCGTAGGATGTTGAAATAATAGCAAAATCACGAAAAGAAGAGCCACCAAGAATGCCTATGCCTGCAAAGATGGGCAAATCGGAAAGACCCTTTGAACCGCCTGTTGCTCTGCCACCAACATAAGCCAGAATAAGACCAATAAAGATGGCAATGGCTGAGGAATGTATTTTGCCGCGGGTAATCTTATCGGCAACAAATTTAGAAAAAAATGCAATGATGCCGACAACCAGGAAGGACATAACAAACGCATTATCTATAAACAGTTCTACAAAAATATCTGCTATTGCTTTCATGCCTCTACCTCCTTATTCTCTCCCTTTTCTGCCTTTTGGGGGATCAGCTTGTTAAGCAGGGGAATCATCAGCATCATAACCACCACAACGCCAACGCCTGCCAGCAACGCAAGGAGACCACCGTCAATAGCGCTGACAACATTTTGCGATGCAGAAAGCGCAATAATAACGGGGATAAACATTTCTTTCCAGAATTCAACACCTTTTGTATATCCTGCCGGCATAATTCTATTGACCGTTTTAGAATTGGTTGCAAGCAAAAGCAAAATCATTGCAAAGCCAACGCCTCCAATGTCAGAATTAAGACCAGTCAACATACCCAACAGGTTGCCGATAAATGAACCTACGAACATACAACCGGCTAACAAAGCCACACCGTAAATCATAAAAACCACCCTTTTTATTTTGTATTCCTCATCATTATAAAATGAAAAGAGTATATTGTAAATATTCAAATATAATATACCTGCTATACATTTTACAGTAAAGCAAACATTGACAAACGTAGCTTTTTTCTATACAATAAAAATGAGGTGAAAATGATGGAACTTTTACAACTTCAATATTTTTGCAATGCAGCCGAAACAGAAAACTTTTCTGAAACTGCGAGACATTATGGTGTACCCACATCAAACATTTCCCAAAGCATCCGCCGGCTTGAAAAAGAGTTAAACACCACCCTGTTCGACCACGCCTCCAATAAGGTTGCCCTGAATGAACAGGGAAAGTTGCTGTATACCAACGTCAAAACGGCTCTGATGTTAATTCACGAAGCAAAAATCAGCCTTTGTGATGATGAAAAAATTGCCGGTGAAATTAAAATTCTTGCAGAAACCAACAGACGTATCGTAACGAAAGCAATCGAGACCTTTCAAAAAAGCTATAGCGATGTTGTTTTTTTTATCAACCATTCAGCCGACAATTCAATCGATGGGTATGATGTAATTATTTCGGATAGAATTCTTGAGCAAAAAAAATTCAAAAAGCATTTACTGGTTGTGGATGACCTGCTGTTAGCCATGAAAAAAGATAATCCGTTGGTTAATAATCACAGGATTTCGGTAAAGGATTTAGAAAACGAAAAGTTTATTACCATGAATAACAAAAGCGGGCTGTATAAGCTGACAAATGAAATCTGCCATGCCGAAGGCTTTGCCCCGAATATCGTTATCCAGAGTGACGACCCTGACTACATCAGAAAATATATTGAAATGGGGCTTGGCATTTCCTTTGTGCCCTCTCTTTCCTGGAAAGGTACCTTCTCCGAAAATGTAGAATGCAGACAGATTTTTAAAACAAAACGATATACCTTTGCCTATCTCAACACACAAAAATATCTCTCGAAAGCCACACATTCCTTTTTAGATACATTGCTGGCAGTGGCAGGCGAATATGCCCGGGAAGAGCGCGAATAACAAAAGCGAAACCCTGTATGGTGCGCTTAGATTATCATAGCACTTTCTGGAAAATGTTTATCTCACTCTTCGCCATCGTTGACTCAAAGCTTCACGTATGATATGTTTTAATGTAAAAGGAGTTGAAGGACATGGCAAATATTAACGTTGATTTTGAACAAATTACAGGTAAAATCAAGCCTATGCACGCGGTGGGTCAACCGCCGTTTATCCATAAATCTGAAGCATTGGATTTTTCACCCATGCAGATTCTCACGGATGCCAATATTCCTTACTCCCGTCTCCACGACGTTGGCGGCCCCTATGGTAGCTACCGTTATGTGGATATCCCCAACATTTTCCGTGATTTCGATGCAGATGAAACCGATCCCGAAGCATATGACTTCGCTTTTACGGATGAGCTGTTAAAAGCATTACACGAATACGGTGTAGAGCCTTACTTCCGTCTGGGCGTTACCATTGAAAACCAACGGTACATCAAGGCATATCGCATTCATCCCCCAAAGGATTACAAAAAATGGGCACGCATTTGCGAACATATCATAAGGCACTACAATGAGGGTTGGGCAAACGGCTTTCACTACGGTATCACATACTGGGAAATATGGAACGAGCCGGATAACCGTCACACTCCGGAGAGAAATAAAATGTGGACGGGCAGTGCTGAACAATATTATGAGCTGTATGATGTTGCGGCAAAGCATCTGAAACAATGCTTCGGCGACTCAATCAAAGTAGGCGGTTATGCTGCTACCGGTTTTTACGGCATTTTTGCAGACCCCGAGAAATACGGAATGGACATCGAAAAGCGTGACGACATCCGCTATAGCGGTCCCAAAGAACAATACCGTATGCAGTTTTTATATGGATTTTTAGACTACATAAAAGAGCACAACTCCCCTATAGACTTTTTCTCGTGGCACTCCTATTCCACCGTGGATGTTGTTACTGTTTTAGCCGATTTTATTGATAAGGTGCTGACCGAATATGGCTACGGTGATGTTGAAACCCACTTAAATGAGTGGAATAATTCCCACAACAGAATACTGAACAGAACATCCTCTTTTGCTTCTGCAAATGTCTCCGCAACCATGTGTGCCCTGCAGAACAAAAAAACAAGTATGCTCATGTATTACGATGCAAGATATGTGGCATTGGGTGCATACGCCGGTTTTTATGATGTGAATACCTATGAGCCCTGCTGTGTGTATTATGCTTTTAAAGCCTTTGGGGTTCTGTACGCTATGGGAAACCAGGCAAAAGCAGAATGTGATGCCGAGGGAATTTATGTTGTTGCGGCGACAGACCAAAATGAAAAAGGTGTTCTGCTCACAAACGCTACGGATTGTGATCAAACAATTAAAACCAATCTTACCGAAAACTTTGAGGCTTTTCTCATTGATGAAAACCATTTGATGACGAAAGCAAAGATAAACCCTGCTACCTTTGTGCTAAAAGCAAACCAGATTATTCTTTTGAGACAAAAGTGAGATACATAAAAAAGAAACGGCCATTTTTTCTTCTGAATATGCCGTTTCTTTTTGTTTTTTTCTCATTACTTTTACCTCCTAATTAAAAAAAGCACACCCCGAAGTATGTGCCGAAAAAGTGTTTTCCATCGGTTTTGCTACCACACTACACCAATAATTAATCCATAATAAAGGGTAGAGAAAACACCTTTTACCAAGGTAATTTTCCCTTATTATGTATTAATTATTTAAATGTAGTATGGTAAGATAAATAATTTAAAGGGTTAAAACTATTTTGCGTTCTCCCATGATAAACATTTATGTAACTAATTGCGTGAAAATCACCGTGTATTTAAAATTCTGATAAAATCCCCGTGAAAGTTTTGCAAAATCATCGTAAAACAAGCTGTTTCGACTTCCTTTGCTGACAGCTTGTTTTAGTGCACGGGAGGCATAAGTTGCCGACTGTGCACGACGATAAGATTTTGCAAAAATAAGCGGTTGGATTTTTAGAATTTTGAATACTTGGTGCGGCAGGGGATTCGTAAAGGGTATGAGCGGTCATCCCCTTTGCATATAATAATTAAATTAATAATTAAATATATCGTTTTAACCGATACATTTTCTTTTTATGCCCTGCCGGGCGGGACATGAGGTAGGAGAATGGCGACAAACTTTCGTTTGGCGACTTTCCCTAACTCAGTTGTTCTTTCTGCGAGTCGAGCAAAGCGAGAATCGAGAAAGAACTTCGACTATA
>SVJT01000070.1 GCA_015068865.1 Oscillospiraceae bacterium
ATACGAGGAAAAAACACCATACTTAGACACCCGAAATGCCTTAGTTGAAATGACCAAGGAAATCGGTTGGTTACAGGCACCGGCAAACATCGGCTATGTAATCATCGGCCTGCTTTACGGTGAGGGAGATTATAAAAAATCTATGATTTACGCCATCAACTGCGGTGACGATACCGATTGCACCGGCGGAACCGTTGGTGCTATTTTAGGTCTGCTGGGCGGTACGGCTGCCATTCCTTCCGATTGGCGGGAATATATCGGTGATAAAATCGTGCAAATCTGTGCCAACGGACATTATTCCTGGCGATTACCCAAATCCTGCACCGAACTGACGGAACGGGTTATGAACATGATTCCCTCCGTTTTAGAAGCCCACGATGTACAGGCTGAAATCGGCAATTTTGAAACAGAATATGATCAGGAAAAAGCACTTCATGTGTTAAAAGGTTATGCCGAAGAATATTTTAAAAACAGAACAGGATTTTCCTTTGACATAACCAATCATACATACCTTTCTGCCATGGTAGACTATAAAAAAGCACCGGTTGTAACTGCCGGTGAACCCTTTAGTTTTTCCGTTAAATTCTCCCAAGTGGTTCATTCGGAAGCCATTCACGGGTTTATGGATGTAAAACTGCCTGACGGCTGGACTGCCGAGTATAAAAAGAATCTCCATATCGTCAGAAAATGGGATTTATTTAACGATGAACGGGACGGAGAGTATAACACGTTAAACATAACCGTAACACCTAACGAAAACATCCAGGCCATCAACAGACTGTACATCGCTGTTAATTGCGACGGATATGTGGTGCCATTTATCATTCCTGTTGTTTTGCTTGGGTAAAAAGCCCGCAAAAAAGGAGATGTAAAAAATTTTTTACATCTCCTTTTTGTATTTTGACTTTTATCATTATAAGTTAAGAAAATCTTTTCTGTATTTCACACCGAAATACTCAGCCAGTTCTACCATTTCTTCATCTTTAATGGTGTTGATTCTCGGCAGATGGGCAGTAAGCATATAAATTTGTGCCGCCTTTTCTACGGTTTCCAAAAGACCAAAGGTTTCATCCATGGTTTTGCCGGCACCGTAAACGCCGTGCATTCCCCAGATAACCGTTCTAAATTCCTTCATTTTTGCAGCCGTCGCTTCCCCTATGGAATTGGTTCCGCAAAGCATCCAGGGCAGAACACCGATGCCCTCGGGGAAAATAGCAATGCATTCCGTGCACATTTCCCACAAAGTATGGGTAAACTTCTTGTCATCCAGCTCGTGAACATAGTTCATGGCCAACGTGTGCGTAGGATGGCAATGCATCACCACTCTGTTTTCCGGGTCAACGGAAAGCCTTGCCGCGTGGCTCATGAGATGTGCCGGCAATTCGGAGGTAAACTTGCCTCCATCGTTAAACCCCCACAAAAGTTCGGCTGTTTCGCCGTCCGGAGCAATGCGAATAATCCCCAGATTATTTTCCGGATCATCATCAACATTTTTAAAATATTTTCCTGAACCGGTTACAATAAAAATTTTACCGGCTAAAGAGGGTTCACAAAAACCAATGGGCATTGTGCGGATAACCCGGCTGACATCAAGATATTCTCCCACTGTTTCCTCGTCCAGCAAATAGCTGATGTTCCCGCCGTTTCGTTCATCCCAACCAATACGGTACATATTGGCGGTGGTTTTTCTCATTTCTGTAACAAAAGGTGCTTCTAAAATATTTTTCATCATCTGTTCACCAAAACTTTCTGTTCATATTCTTTTACTTCTTGCAGATAATCCTTCGGAACATCCTGCCGTTTTAAGTATTCCTCCCATACATCCCCAAAGGGTGCGGTTTTTAACTCTTCCTGATAAACCATCAAAGAAGTCATATCCTGTTCATTCTGCAATGACATCATCTTGTCAGAAGGTTGCAAAAGCGCAAACAACAGCGCTTTTTGCACACTGCGCATACCGGTGACCCATGCCGAAATTCTGTTAATGGATGCATCAAAATAGTCTGTGGCAATAAACACACGGTCCAAGGCATTGTTCCGCACAATTTCTTTGGCAATTTCCCTTGTTTCATCGTCAAACAAAACAACGTGATCGCTGTCCCAACGAACAGACCTGGTTACGTGGAGAGCCACTTTTTCGTGAAACGGCAACATTGCGGAGATTTTATCCGAAACAAGTTCCGTGGGATGATAGTGCCCGTTATCCATCAGCGGTGTGATGCCTTTTTGGCTCACATAATTCATGCAAAATTCTGCTGAACCAACTGTATAGGACTCAACGCCAATTCCAAAAACTTTTGATTCCAGACAAACATATACTTTTGATGTATCATAGTCTGAGGCAAGAATTTCATCCAAAGATGCTTTAAACCGTTCCCTTGGACCCAACCGGTCTGCCGGAATATCTTTATATCCATCGGGAATCCAGATGTTCATCACACAGGGAACGCCGGTTTCCTCTGCAAAATACTGTGAAATTTCAAGACAGCGTTTGCCGTGTTCTATCCAGAATTTTCTCACGGTTTCATCCGGAGAGGACAGGGTTAAATTATCTTTCACCATAGGATGTGAAAAAAATGTGGGATTAAAATCAATACCCAAATTCCGTTCTTTTGCAAAATCAACCCATGGTTTAAAATGCTTAGGTCCAATGGCATCCCGATCTGTTTTCTCCCCGTTTAGTATAGCATAGCAAGCATGAAGATTTAGTTTTTTCTTGCCCGGAATTAACGATATGGCTTTATCCATATCCGCCATCAGCTCTTCTGGTGTAGTGGCTCTGCCGGGATAATTGCCCGTTGTTTGAATGCCGCCGGAGAGACCTTCCTCATTATCAAAACCAATCACATCATCACCCTGCCAACAGTGCATAGACACTGGCACGGTTTCAAGACGAGAAAGTGCCAACTCTGTATCGACACCCAAACTTTTATATATTTCTCTTGCTTCTTCATATCGGTTCATAACGTCCACTCCTTTACATTTAAATTATATCATTTGAGAACAAAAAAAACAAGGACGTTTTTTGTTAAAAAACTGTCCTTATTTGTAAAATAAAGAATGGCATTAATTCTCACGACATCTGTATTTTTTCGGTGAAATACCATATTTTTTCTTAAAAATACGATAGAAAAAGCTTATGTTTTCATATCCTATTTTTCCGGCAATCTCATCAATCGTAATATCTGTATTTTTTAATAAAAAGCAGGCCTGCGAAAGACGTTTTTCCTGTACCAGTTCCGTATATTTTTTTCCGGTTTTTTGTTTGATTTCTCTTGAAAGCGCGCTCACGTCACAACCAAGTGACTCCGCCAGTGCCGATAGCGTTCCGTTCTGATACTGTTCTTCAATATAACCCAGCGCCTTAACAATCGTCTTTTCTTCAACATTATTGGCATACAGCCGGTCTGTATAATGAATCAACTGTAAAAACAACAGTCCCATCGTGAGCTGATTAATGTTTCTTTTGTTGGGTGTCTCTACCATAAAGCTCCATATCAGATTTTCAATCAGGTTTTGAACCGGCAGAACGTCAGACACCTTAAAATGCAAATAGCTGATGTCGGTTTGCTTATTCTTTAAACAGTCCACAATAAACCGTTTTAGCGGTGTATCCTCTTCTCCCAGCATCTGCAACGCCTCATCAAAAAAATCTGGCAGAATAACAAAATTTACGGCAATATCATGATATGAAGCAGGATAAATCTCCTGTTTGGCGCTCTGGCACAAAAACAAGAGCTCCCCTTCCTGCAAAACAATTTTCTCGCCGTCAATCAGGTGAGTCGTCTGCCCTGCACACATATAGATGATTTCAACATAATCATGGGAATGCTCCGGAAAATGCACAAATCGGGTATGAGGCCGTATGGCAATCTGTTTTCCATCCCTTAAAAGTTTTTTGCTGTTCACAATGTTTAGAGAGGAATCCATATATATACTTCTGTCAATTTGCTTTTGCCCCTCCACGAATTTTTGTTCTTCCTCGGTAACGGGCAAAAGTTTTTGTAAAATTTCATTTTTTAGCATAGATGCACCCTCTTATCCTTTAGCTGAACATTTTTTTATACTCTCTGGGCGAGGTTCCATATTTTGCTTTAAACCGTCGCGAAAAATAGAACTGGTCTGAAAACCCCAGCCGCTCACTGATTTCTAAAACGGAACGGTTGCCCTTCAGCAGCATCCGGCTGGCTTCTGATAATAAAATATCATAAAGATACTCCTGCACCGACATAGAAAGTTCTTTTTTAAAATGCTTTGTAAGCGTGCTTTTAGAAACAAAGGCATGTTCCGCAATTTCCGTTGTGGTAAGCCCGGCCGAAAGATGCTGATTAATATATTCAACAGCATGGATAACCGGCAAGGAACGAAAGGCCATTTTCAGCGTGATGTCGTTGGCTTCTAACATAGAAAGCACCGTTTCATACACAAAATGACGAACCCTGAGTGCCCCAATCACATCATCTGTATTTTGCAGATTGCTGAACAAATAATCCGGCGGTGCCGGCAAATCAGCCGTTAACGGCGCTCGGCAATGATACAGCAAATCCAGCTTGTCGGCATGACATAATTTTATGTGAAAAAACAGATGATCCATACAGTCATCACAACGATATAAAAACCGGTATCTTGAAGGCAAAAGATACCAATGACCTGCCGTAAGCTCCATCACACCATTTTCCGTTTCCACCACAGCAGAGCCATTCACGATATAATACAAAAACGTAAAAGAAGAATCAACAATTTCTCCCTGCCAGTTTTTATCGACCATGGCCCGACCGTAAACAAGCATAAAAAGTTGTAGCTGATTCACCTTTTCACAAAGGCTCGTATTCCTGATGTACATACTCAAATCTCCATATTCATGACCCGTTTTTTACTTGTTTTTATGGGCTTTTGTGATACAATGAAAATACATAAGTACATAATATCATAAATTCATCATAAAATCAAGGAGGTAAAAACTATGCAATTAAGAGACAAGTTTTGGCTTTGGGGTCATCCCGAAGGACGGTACAACGCTGAATTCGGCAATGATAAACCCTCCCGTATGACCCCTATGGAAGGCTGCCTTTACTTAGGGGTTCGCAATGTGTTTATGGTTCCTGTAAACTGGGAAGTGAATGAACGCCAGTATAACAAATCTTTTAAAACCTTGAATCAGGTCGGCTGGGGTTATAAATTCCACGAAAAGGACAGCTGCCATTTTGACAGAGTTTTAGAACAGGCTAAGGATTTCCCCAACATCACCTGTGTTGCCTTTGACGATTTTAAAGGTTTTAACTATTATGCTGAAGATGCCTTGGATCAGCTAAAAGCAGAACAGGACCGACTGCATAATAACAACGTCCGTCGTTTAGACAGCTGGATGATTCTTTATACCAACGAATTTGGCATTAAGCCTGAAGTGGATGAAGTGTTCCAGCCCTTTATGGATCAGATGGACGGCATCATTATGTGGACCTGGGAAGAAAAGGACGTTCCCTTAATCCCTGAAAAATTCGAGTTGTTTAAGAAAATGACACCCCATAACCGCCGTATGGTGGGTGTTTATCTTTATAACTTCGGCGAACATAAGCAAGCCACAGGCACCGCCGTCACCTGGCAGTTAAACTGGGCGAGAGAGAAACTCTTGGCTGGTGAAATAGAGGGCATTGTCCTCCACACCAACACCATGGCAGACCTTGACTTTGAAGCCTACGATGCCGCCGTCAGCTGGATGGAAGCACACGGCGATGAAGAAATTTAAGCGAGGTGAAAACCTATGAAAGTTAAAAGTGTATGCGGTGAATTAAGCCGTGAGCAATTAGGAACTGTTACCACCCATGAGCACGTTTTGCTTGACTTAACTGCTTTTTACCAAGCTTTGCCCGTCCCGGGGATCAAAGACCCGGCCACACAAAAGGTTGAAATGTGGAATTTGGGTATTTTAAGCCGTGACTGCTATGCCTTAAAGGATAATTTATTGTTAGATAATGAAGAAATTGCCATCCACGAGCTTTCTTTCTTTAAAAATGCCGGCGGTGACACTGTGGTGGATGCCTCGTTACCCGGCATTGGCAGAGACCCGAAAGCATTAAAACGCATTGCCGAAGCCACAGGCTTAAACATCATTATGGGCACCGGCTTTTATGTAGGAGAAACCCATCCCGAAGCACTTTCATCTATGACGGAACGGGAAATCGCCGACTTGATGGTGAAAGAACTGACAGAAGGCATCGACGGCATTCCGGCAGGCTATATCGGCGAAATCGGTATCAGCGAAATTTTTGATGATAAAGAACGTCGTGTTCTCCGTTCTGCCGCTATTGCAAGCCTGGATACCGGTGCTGCCATTAATGTACACATTAACCCCTGGACAGTCAACGGCTTAGAAGCCGCCGATATTCTGCTTAATGCCGGTGTGGCACCGAAAAAAATCTGCATCAGCCATATTGATGTGGAAAATCGGGAAGAGTATATCTTTGCCCTTTTGGAAAAAGGCGTGTATGTTGAGTTCGACAACTTCGGCAAAGAGTATTATATCCGCCGGGAAGTCCGCAATTCCGGTTACGGTCTGTTCGTGCACGATACCGACCGCGTAACCCTGCTGAAAAAAATGATTGACAAAGGCTATTTGAACCAAATCCTTCTCTCCTGTGATGTATGCCTGAAAAATCTTTTGCATACATACGGTGGTTGGGGCTATGACCATGTGCTCACCAACATTGTCCCCATGATGGAGGATGAAGGCATTACCGATAGCCAAATTAAAACTTTATTAATTGAGAATCCGGCACAATGGCTGTGCGGAAAGGAGTAAACAAATGAATTTACCTTCTATTCCCTTAAGTGAGTTTAAAGAAAGAATTGTTAAAGTGCAAAAGGCTATGAAAGAGGAGGGCTTTGACCTGCTTCTTTCTTACGGAAACGAGGCAGAGCCTCAGTATGTCCGCTATTTTTCAAACTACTGGCCCTCTTTTGAAACCGCCGGTGTGTTAATTCCTCAGGAAGGAAAGCCCATGCTCTTAATCGGACCGGAAAGCTATACCTATGCTTCTGACCGTTCTAAAATTGACGATATCCGTTTGTTAAAAGCTTTCAGAGAGTCCTCCGAGCCGGAATACCCCGGCAAACCCTTAGACACTTTCAGTGGCTTATTTAAAGAGATGATGGGCGATAAAGCCATCACCCGTTTCGGTGTGGCCGGTTTGCCCTTAATGACAATCGGTGTGTATGAAGCGCTGTCTGAAGCTTTGTCTGTTAAAATTGAAAAAGCTGACCATATTGTCAACAACATCCGTATGCGGAAAACAGAAAACGAACTGGCTTGTATGCGTGCTGCTGCACAAATCACCAAAGAAACCTTCGATTATGTCCGCGCCAACATCAAAGTGGGTATGACAGAACAGCAAGTAGCAGGTCTTGCTTTGGGCAAAATGCACGAGCTTGGTGCCGAGCGCGAATCTTATCCCGTTTGGGTGCTCACCGGCAAAGGCTCTAATCAGGCCATCAGCCGCCCAAGAAACAAGAAAATCGAAAAAGGTGATATGACCTTTATTCAGATTGGTGCCCGTGTGGATGGCTATGCTTCCAGCATCGGTCGTCCTGTTGTGTTCGGCAAAGCAACACCCGAACAGAAAGAACTGATTGAAGTGGGTTACAAGGCTCAGGCAGATGTCATCGCTATGCTAAAAGCCGGTACCCCTGCTTGCGACGTGGCTAAGTTCCATATTGAAAATGTAACCAAAATGGGCTACGGCGATTGGTTGTTATACGGCCCCTGCCACGGCAACGGCACCATGGAGGGCGAAGCTCCCTGGATTGAAACCAACTCTGATTATCTGCTGGAAGAAAATATGACCTTCTGCGTGGATATCTTCTTAGGCTCCAACAAAACCGAAACCGGTCTTAGAATGGAAGATGTGGTTTGTGTGAAGAAAGACGGTGCCGAAAATCTCACCAACTACCCCAGAGAATTGTTTGAGATTGACTGCTAAATCAATATCATAAAAGAGGCTGTAGCAAGAAAGTCATCTTGCTACAGCCTCTTTTTTCAGAAATAAGAACAGCATAATTCTATACTTCATCAAATACACGGATATAATCCACTTCAAATGTATCCTCTAAACATTCGCGCCATTCTTCCTGCCACTCCCGTTCCGGCTTTCTGTAGCCTAAACACTCAGTAGAAATCAGAATGAACTGCTCTGTTTCCGATACAGGACCGTCAATGTGCCAGGTCTCTTTGCCGTCAACATAAAAGGTATAGCCCTCTTTTGTCCACAAAAGACCAAAC
>SVJT01000071.1 GCA_015068865.1 Oscillospiraceae bacterium
AACTGACCTTTTGCTTCCACCATTTCTTCCCGCACATAGCCCATGGCTTCAAGCTGTCCCAAAAGCTCGGTGACATTATAGCTTTCACCGTCGACAATGGTAATTCTCGATTGCTTAAAGGCATTAAAATCAGCCGCAAACTGAAGCAGTGCATCGGTCCCCAGCACCAATACCGCCTCGTCGCCCTCTTCTGCCAAACGTCCCAAAGCAGCAAGACGCTGCGCCTCTAATTCATTGCTTTTCGCATCTACTTTATAGTATTCAATTTCTTTTGAGGGATAATAAATGCTTTCTTTTCCCAAAAAGAACCGAATATCTTCACAAAACAGCCGTGCTGTGTAGTCGCTGTCACACACCACCATGGCACCGGTTTTGTTCTTTTGGCAAAAACGGGCAACCAAAAGGGCCTTCGCCTGCTCGGTCAAGCCGGTGACCGAAAGAGGTGAAAGCTGTTGTTTAACAAGAGCATCAAGCTCTTTCCATTCTTTTTTTGCCCCTAAATAAGCCTCAAACAAATTACTCACGCCATTTCCAAAATCTATTTTCCGTTACTGTTAAACCGATTCATAGCCGAAGCCGGACCGCGTTTAATAATTTCTTCTACCATATCCGGCACCAAATCCACTGCTTTAGACATTACTTTAATCTCTTCATCGGTGAATTTAGAAAGCACCCAATCCGCCAAATCATACCCCTGTGGCTTCATTCCCACCCCTAAGCGTATGCGGGGAAAGTTATCGCTTTTTAAATGATATAAGATAGATTTAATGCCGTTATGACCCCCGTCTGATCCCTTGGAGCGGATACGGATGCGACCGGCATCTAAATTAATGTCATCATAAATCACAATTAAATTTTCCGGCGGCAGTTTATAAAAATTCATAATTTCTGCCACACTTTCGCCGGATAAATTCACAAAGGTCTGAGGTTTTACCAACAGCACCTTTTCGCTGCCAAGGTAACCCTCACCCACCAGCGCTTTAAACTTTATTTTATTCATCTGTATGCCCAAAGATGCCGCCAGAAAATCCAAGCTGATAAACCCAATGTTGTGCTTGGTGTTTTCATATTGCTTCCCGGGGTTCCCGATTCCCAAAATTACGTACATTTCCTGTTACTCCTTAATCAATGTAATAGCCACACCGTCACCCACAGGCAACACCGCCGTATAAAACTTAGGCTCGTGACACAAATAATCCAGATATTCCCGCATAGCACGAACGCCGGTTCTATGCTTGTGGGCAGGCTCCCCCGGTGCCGCTGTGCGACCGCCGTAAAGCACATTATCCGTTACCACCATACTCCCGGGCTTCACTTTATCCAGTATTTTTTCAAAATATCGCATACTGGCACCTTTTGCCGCATCAATAAACACCAAATCAAAAGGTCCCTCCAAGGTGTCCAGCACTTCTTCTGCATCACCGCAAATGGGTTTTACTTTATCCAGAGCACCAAAGGACCGTAGATTCTGCCTTGCCATTAAAAACCGTTCTTCATCCTTTTCAATGGTGATGATATTTGCCTGTTTATTGCTGCCCAAATAGAGCACCAAGGCAGAATACCCTGCCGCCGTACCGATTTCCAAAATTTGCTTGGGTGCTTTTGCCGCCGCCAAAAGATATAAAAGCCGTGCCGTAGGGCGGACAGCCGCCGGAATATCCTCCTGCCGGCAATTCTCTTCCAAAGCACGCAAAAAGCCGTCCTCCGGAACCTGGAGGGCGTTTAAAAATTCTTCAATATAAGGATATGTAATCTGATTATCCATATGCGCCTCTTTTATAAAAATTGTTGCAACGCGGAATACCGTTTTTCCTCAAAATCGTTTTTTACCATGGTTTCCACTGCACTTTTTTGTCCTACCAATACCACTAATTTTGCTCCACGGGTCACAGCGGTGTAAATCAAATTTCTCGTCATTAAGCGGGGCACACCGTGAAACACCGGCATTACCACAGCCGGAAACTCACTGCCCTGACTTTTGTGCACCGTCACCGCATAGGCGTGTTCTAATTCTTCAAACATTGGCGGTTTATACACCACACGACGTTCCCCATCAAACACAACCGAAATTTCGTCAGAGTCCACTCGTTCAATCATACCAATATCGCCGTTATACACACCGGCACCCTCTGTTTTTCCGTCTAAGGATTCCCATGGCAAATCATAGTTATTCTTAATCTGCATCACCTTATCGCCCTCGCGAAGTGTTCTGAGTGCACTCACCCGTTCTTTGTGCCCTTTCCGCGCCGGATTCAAGGCTTCCTGCAACAGTTTGTTCAGACTGATAACGCCGGCAGTTGTTTTTTTCATAGGTGAAATCACCTGAATATCCTGCAATGGGTCAAACCCATAGGCTTTTGGCAAGCGCTCGCTGACAAGCTCTGTCAGCTTTTCTGCAATCGCCTCTGCCCCCAGGGCATTGACAAAGAAAAAGTCTTTATCCTTTTGGTTATACACCGGCATTTCACCGTGATTAATCCGGTGGGCATTTAACACAATCATACTTTCTTCTGCCTGACGGAATACCGTATCAAGCCGCACAACCGGTGCTTTCTTCGATGCCACAACATCCTTAAGCACATTGCCGGCACCCACCGGCGGCAACTGGTCAGAATCCCCTACCAAAATCAGTTGTTTGCCGGGTTTAATGGCATCCACCAAGGCAGATAATAATAACACATCAGCCATACTGGCTTCATCAACAATCACCACGTCTTCTGAAAGCGGATCATCTGCATTTTTGTTAAATTGCCGAAGCAGTTCATCATCCGAAGCGTAGCCAACCTCCAGCAAACGGTGAATGGTCTTTGCCTCATAGCCTGAAAGCTGACTCATTCGCTTGGCTGCCCGACCGGTTGGGGCGCAGAGTGCAAACTTTTTCTTTCTCTTTTTTAAAGCCGCTATTAAAAAGCGGATGGCGGTGGTTTTACCGGTACCCGGTCCACCGGTGATAATGGAAAATCCGGCCGTAAGCGCCGTAAACACCGCCTCTTTTTGCATAGGTGCCAGGGTGATGCCCTGTTCCTCTTCTAAGGCGGTAATTTCATTTTCCACATCCCGAATCAGTTTCATATCCGGACTTTTAGTATTCTCCGTCATTTCCTTGAGAGCTTCTGCCAGGCTTCGTTCTGCCTCATATAAGGTAGTGAGAAAAATCCCTTCCCCTTCTTCCATTTTATCACTGACTAACCTGCCGGAAGCAAGCAAAGAGACCAAGGCATTTTCTACCAGCAAAGAATCTGCACCCAAAAGCTGTGATGCTGTTTGCACCAATATCTCTCGGGGCAAGTAGGTATGCCCACCGGAAAAGGCCCCATAAGTTAAGGTGTGAATCACACCGGCTCGAATGCGGTTTTCATCCTCCGGCATCACGCCCAAATTCCGCGCCACCCCATCGGCCGTGCGGAAGCTGATACCTTTAATATGTTCACAAAGTAAGTAGGGGTTTGCCTCAATTTTATTCACCGCCCGACTGCCATAAAGCTCATAAAGACGCATAGCGTGACCGGTGGCAATGCCGTGCTTTTGCACAAACATAATGAGTTGTTCTAAGTCTTTTGTTTCTAAATAAGAATCCCTTATCTGGAAGGCTTTTTTCTCCGTTATGCCTTTAATTTCTGCCAAACGCTCCGGTGTATCTTCAATCACCCGCAGGCTGTCTGCTCCAAATCGATCCACTATTTTTTCTGCTGTCGCCCGACGGACACCTGAGATGATGCCCGAAGCCAAAAAGCTTAAAATTTCTGCCTCGTCACCAGGTTCCGGGCGCAAAAACCCGGTCATCTTCAGCTGCTTGCCATAACTTGGATGATAATGCCAACCACCCATTACCGTCAGGCTTTCCCCCGGATTCACAAAAGGCAGGGTACCTGTGCAGGTAACCACCTCTTTTTCCTCCGTTAACAGATCGAAGATGCTGTAACCGTTTTCTTTATTAAAATAGATAACCTCCGTTACCGTTCCGGTAAGCTTCAGGGGTTCTTCCATGTAAAAGCCTCCAATATTTTCTGTAAGGCTCCCTCTTCTAAGGGATTTATCCACAAATACCGTTCATCACGGCGGAACCAAGTGAGTTGCCGTTTGGCATAACGCCTTGTAGCTTTTTTTATTTCTTCAATACATTCTTCCCGACTCACGTCTCCATTCAAATAATCAAACACTTCTTTATAGCCAATGCCCTGCATAGACTGCAATTCTTTTGAAAGTCCCATCTCTTTCAAGGCTTTCGCCTCTTCAAAAAGCCCCTCTGCCACCATATTATCGACTCGTTTTTCAATCCGCTCATAGAGTAATTCTCTGGGTGGGCAAAGCATCACCATAAATGGGTCATAGGGAGAGGGATTCAATTTCGACCGTTCATTTTGTTCCGTTAAGGTCATCCCCGTGGTTTCAAAAATTTCCAGTGCACGAATCACCCTTTTTTGGTTGTTGGGATGAATATTTGCCGCCGCTTTAGGGGCAATGGTCAAAAGTCGGTCATACAAAATTTCAATGCCCTTTTCCTCTGCCTCCTGCCACAGCCTGTCTCTCACTGCTGTATCCATTTCACTCTCGGCAAATTCAACATTATCCACCAAAGAAGAAATATAAAGCCCCGTACCGCCGGCAATTATGGGGAGATGTCCCCGGTCTAAAATGCCGTCAATGCACACCTTTGCTTGCTTCACATATTCTGCTACCGAAAACCGGTCGAAGGGGGACACAAAATCCAGCATATGGTGGGGAATGCCCTGCATTTCCTCTACACTCGGCTTTGCGCTGGCAATATTTAATTCTTTATAAATCTGAATGGAATCAGCCGATACCACCTCACCGCCAAAATGCTGTGCCAACTGCACGGCAATGGCAGTTTTGCCACTGGCAGTGGGACCTGCCACCACTACAATCCGGTTCATAGTTTATACAATCCTTTTAAACTGTTTTTCAATAAATGTTTTTGTCATGGCCACGGTAATGGGTCTGCCGTGAGGACAAGTATTAATGGATTCCAAGGCAAACACAGC
Organism: Oscillospiraceae bacterium; assembly: GCA_015068865.1. Lineage (GTDB taxonomy): Bacteria > Bacillota > Clostridia > UBA1381 > UBA9506 > UMGS755. The sequence continues at coordinate 5,004 of SVJT01000071.1, forward strand.
ATCCAAAAGCTTTTTCATTTCACTTTCCTGCAATTTATTGCCGGCCTTTACCGCACTCTTGCAGGCAATGGTATACAGTGCCCTTTGAGCTTTTTCACTGCTGGCATTCTTTCGTTTTTCTCCAAGATTTCCCAGCACCTCTAAGAACAGTGTCTGCAAGCCCTGCTCATCCAATGCTTCCGGTGCTCCGCGAAGGATTACGGTTTTATCCCCAAAGCCCTCTGCCTCAAAGCCTAAGTCAGAAAGCATTTCCCCATATTCATAAAATAAGCTTTCTTCCATTGCTGTTAAACGCACCGTTACGGGAATGAGCAACATCTGAGACTGTACACTGCGTCCGTCATACTGCTTTAAGAGTTCTTCATACCGCAGTCTTTCATGGGCAGCATGCTGGTCAACCAAGTACAATTCATCGTCTTTTTCAACTAAAATATATGTATTAAACACCTGACCGCAAATACGGTAAGTCATGTTCTTCGTTTCCGGTACAACAGCTACCTGCTCCGGCTCCTTGACCGGTTGTTCCATTGTCACAGGTTCTGCCTGCTTGACTTCTTCTTTCACTGGCTCCGACTTTGAAACAATGGGTTCTACTGATGCCTTTACAGTTTCTTTTGGCTTTTCTTCTACCTTGATTACCGGTTTTTCCGTACCAAAGCTAATTTTTGCCTGACCGCTTTCCGTCTTTTGGGCAAGCCCTTTCCAAACAAATGGTTCTGCCGGTTCTGGCTTTTTAAGAATAGCCGGTTCCTGCATCACCACCGTCGGACGTTTCACCGTCGTTTGTGTCATTTTCGGAGCAGGTGTTATCTGTTTTGCTGTCGGCATCTTTGGTTCTTCCTCTGTTTTAAGGGTAACGGCAGGAATTTCCTGTTTTTGATACAGAGCATTCTTTGCCGCCCAATAGACGCAATGATACACCGCTTTTTCATCGGCAAATTTAGCTTCTAACTTGGTGGGATGCACATTAATATCCACCATAGAAGGCGGTAGGGTCAACAGCAAGACGCAAGATGGGAATTTACCACCCATCACTTCATTTTTATACGCCTCTTCCACTGCACGGGCAAGAAGTGGGCTTTTAATATAACGGCCGTTTATAAAAAAGCTCTGCATACTGCGATTGGGTCTTGCACCGGCGCCGGTGGCACAAAAACCGGATACACAAATGCCACCCTCTTCATAATCTGCCGGGCGCATGGTATTTTTCAAATCCTTACCATATACCGCAAAAATGCTGTTTAACAAATTGGAATCACCGGCAGTAAATAACACTTCCTTGCCGTCCGAAATCAAACGGAAGGACACGTCTGACCGAGCCAGTGCCAACCGATTCACAATATCTTCTATGTAGCCTGCCTCGGTATAGTTTTTCTTTAAAAATTTCATACGGGCAGGGGTGGTCATAAACAAATCACGAACAACCACAGTCGTCCCTGCGGGGCAACCGGCTTCGCTACAATCCACAATTTCCCCATCTTCTGCCACTAAATGGGTCCCTGTTTCTTCCTGTTGTGTACGGGTATAGATTTCAAGCTTCGCTACCGCCGCAATGCTGGATAATGCCTCTCCGCGAAAGCCAAGGGTCATAATGGCATCTAAATCGGCGGCTTCTGCAATCTTACTGGTAGCATGGCGCAAAAGTGCCACCGGTACATCCTCACGAGACATACCGTGACCGTTATCCGTTACACGAATATAGGTAATGCCGCCATTTTTAATTTCGGCAACAATGTGGGTAGCCCCTGCATCCAGCGCATTTTCCAAAAGTTCCTTTACCACGGAAGCAGGACGCTCCACCACCTCACCGGCAGCTATTTTATTGGAAACAGATTTATCTAGTACCTGAATTTTTCCCATGTTTTCACCTCATTACTTCACAAAAAGTTTGAGTACATCCATATAAGCAATTACGATTGATAATAAAATCAAAAGTGCAAAACCAATTAAATGCACCATACCCTCTTTTTCCGGTGGCAAAGGTTTTCTTCGAATCATTTCCACAAGTATAAAGAAAATGCGACCGCCATCCAAAGCCGGAATAGGCAGCAAATTAAAGACCCCTAAATTGATGGTTAACAAAATGGTAAGTTGCAACAGATTCATAAAGCCTTCCCAACCGTTTTGCGCTGTTTCCTCCACCGCTGTTCCGATTTCAGAAACAATTCCCACAGGGCCGGACATACTGGAAAAAGCAATTTTTCCCTGAATCAGATCCACAAAGCTGGAAAGAATCACCTTCCCGTAAAAGGCGGTATCACAAAAGCCGTTTTTCACAGTCAGCCAAAAGCTATTATCTTTCTTTTGCAACGTAATCCCCAAAATATTTTGCTCAACTTGTTCGTTGGGCGATAACGTAAGACTCAGTTTTTCTCCGCCACGCTTGACAACTATTTCTGCATTGCCTTTCGTCCACTGGTCTTTCTCCCAGTATATATCGCGGACGGTGTTAATCCTTTTGCCATTAAACCGAATCACAGTATCTCCCGGTAGCATTCCGGCCGCTTCTGCCATACTGGCAGGTGCCACTGTGGCAATTTCCGGAACCACAACAGTCTTCATACTTCCGTAAAGCAAAAAAAGCAGCAACAGCCCCAATAACACATTCATAAAGGCTCCTGCTACCGTTATTATCAGTTTAACCCATGCCGGCTTATTGGAAAGAGCTTTATCATCTTCCGAAGACTTATCCTCCCCTTCCAAAGCACAAAAACCGCCTATTGGAAACAGGCGGACAGAGTATAATGTTTCTCCTTTTCGTTTTCCGAAAATCTTCGGACCCATGCCGATTGCAAATTCATGTACACGGACACCCAAACCTTTAGCCGCCAAAAAATGACCCAATTCGTGTACAAAAATTAAAATACAAAAAATTAATATTGCCGCAACAGCGGTCCACAATCCAGTCATATTGCCTCCTTTGGCTTATTGCTGCCGAACGAGCGCCAAAACCTGTTCTCTGGCCCAACGGTCAGCTGATAAAATCTCCTCCAACGTGGGATTTTCTATAACTTTGTGCATCTGCATCACCTGTTCTAAGGTTTCTGCAATTTCCAAAAATCCCAGTTTCTTATGTAAAAACAAGGAAACTGCTGCCTCATTTGCTCCGTTTAACACACAAGGCATAGTATGCCCGATTTTTGCCGCTTCATACGCAAGCGCCAGGCAACGGAAGGTTTCCATATCCGGTTTTTCAAAGGTTAATGTGCCAAC
>SVJT01000072.1 GCA_015068865.1 Oscillospiraceae bacterium
TAATAGCATGACCGGCTTCATGATATGCCACCAAACGTTTCCTTTGCTCCGTAACTGTTTTAGAACGTTTTTCCGGACCGGCAACAACCTTCATAATAGAGTTTTCAATATCGGCCATTTCAATTTTCTTTTTACCGACTTTTGCAGCATACAATGCCGCCTCATTCATCAGGTTTTCCAAATCTGCACCAGTGAAACCGCTGGTACCCTTAGCAATCACAGAAAGGTCAACATCCGCCGCCAGAGGTTTTGCACGGCAATGCACCTTTAAAATTTCCTCACGCCCCTTAACATCAGGATAGTTTACAACCACCTGGCGGTCAAAACGACCGGGGCGCAACAAAGCCGGGTCTAAAATATCCGGTCGGTTGGTTGCCGCAATGACAATAATACCTTCGTTAGTACCAAAACCGTCCATTTCAACCAGCAACTGATTTAATGTCTGTTCTCTTTCATCATGACCGCCACCAAGACCTGCGCCACGGTGACGACCAACTGCATCAATTTCGTCAATAAACACGATACTGGGCGAGTTCTGCTTTGCTTTATCAAACAAATCACGAACACGGGAAGCACCTACACCCACAAACATTTCCACAAAGTCTGAGCCGCTGATACTGAAGAACGGAGCCTTGGCTTCACCGGCTACTGCTTTAGCCAGCAAGGTTTTACCGGTACCCGGCGGTCCCACAAGGAGTACTCCCTTGGGAATACGGGCGCCCAATTCAATAAATTTAGAAGAATCGCGAAGAAAATCAACGATTTCTGCCAATTCTTCCTTTTCTTCATCCGCACCGGCAACATCTTTAAATGTTACATGTGTTTCACCGTTTTGCGTCATTTTTGCATTGCTCTTACCAAAGCTCATCACCTTGCCGCCGCCTTGAGACTGCCGCATAAAGACAAACCAAAACAGCACAAAAATTCCGACTGTCAGCAATGTGGGAAGCAACGACAGCCACCAGGGCATTTGCTGCGGCGCCGGTGTTTCCACAGACAGTTTTCCTTCATCCATCTGCGTGCGAATCGCATCTCCTGCATCTTCATACAGAATAAAAATAGAAGAAATGTCTGCCACGCGTTTGTTTCCGTTGGCATATGTTTCCTCTTCGCCCCGCAATGTGACGGTGGCGGTCCTGTCTGTCAAAACCAATTCAGATACCTGTTCATTTTTAATATAAGACAACAAATCTGAATATCGAATGCTTTTAATGCCCGGCTCATAATTAAAAATACCGAACATAACCAGCACGATTAAAAACAGCAATACATAAAAACCAATACCGCCAAAAAACTTTTTTTTCAATCATGTCACCCCTTTTAGGTCTCGAATAAAATTTAGTTTAACACAAAATCATTGAAAATACAAGATTTATCTGAAATATTAACTTTCTATTCATTTTTGTTTTATTTCTACTTGTATCCTGAGAATATCCTTATCCCCTTTACGGGCTGCAAAGCGTGCATCTGCTCGTTCTCCAACCACCCAGATGATTTCCTCATCAGCTGTTAATAACGGAACTGTATCCCGTAAAAATCGGGGAATTTTTTTATCGATCAAATAATCCTTCAGCTTTTGTTTTCCATCCATACCCACAGGATAAAAAACATCGCCGTTTTGCCGAGAACGAAGGACCATCTTTTTTTCGTTTATTCTTTCTGCATTAATATATGCTTCATTGGCTAAAGGATGCTCCGGTACAGTTTCTGCTTTTGTAAAAACAAGCTGTATATCGCCATTTTGAACAGAAAAAATACCTTTAGGTTCCAACGTATAAGCAAAGGATTCTGCCGGACAATCCTTACGGATATATAATATGCCGTGACATATTTGCGCCAGCACCCCGTCACCTAACTGAGCCTCACCTTGCAAGCGACTTAACAGTTCTTTTGTCAAACGCACTGCCACCATCCCGGTTTCGCGGTTTTCCGCTAGCGAAGAGATCGTTTTGTGCAACAGCATACTCACCAAAAAATCATTTTCCGCCAACAGATTTTTGCAAGAAAACCCAAAGCCACCTGTCACAGGTATTGCTGTTTTTTTAAACAGTTTCTCGGTTTCCTCTTCTAAGTATGCCGCACCTGATGCATATAATTCAATCTGTTCGGAAAATGTATTCAAAAAATTCGGATTGAACTCTGTTTCCAGCATAGGAATCAGTTGATGGCGGACACGGTTACGGGTGTAAACCGTTTCTGCATTGGTACTGTCTTCCCTAAAGGTTAATCCTTTCATTTGTAAATAGCATTCAATTTCTGCTCTGTTTACATACAAAAGCGGTCTCACCACTGCCTCGTTTCGACACGGAATCCCACCCAGTCCTAAAGGTCCGGTTCCTCTGATTAACCGCATTAAAACTGTTTCAACATTATCACCTGCGTGATGAGCCGTTGCAATTTTATTGAGTTGTTCCTGCTCTGAAATTTCCCGAAAAAAAGAGTATCTTTCATGCCTGCCTGCTTCTTCCAAACCACATTTACTCTCTTTTGCTCGTGCTGCAACGTCTGCCCGACGGACAAACAACGGAACATTCCATTCTGCACACAGCTTACGAACAAATTCTTCATCCCCATCGGACTCTTTTCCTCTTAACCCATGATTGAGATGAGCCGCAAACAGAGAAATTTGCAATTCCTCAGAGAGTTCTTTTAAAACAGACAGCAAACAAACTGAATCAGCTCCGCCGGACAGCGCAACCAGCACCTTTTCCTCCGGTTGCAGCAAACCGTAACGATTGATGATCTTTTTCACTTTTGTCAGCATATCAATCATGTCCCTTATCCAGATTCATAAAACGAGTAAACTGACCCATCCATGCCATCTCAATCGTACCGACAGAGCCGGCTCTGTGCTTGGCTATAATACACTCCGCCACGTTCTTTTTTTCTGTATCGGGATTATACACATCATCACGGTATAAAAACATAACAATATCTGCATCCTGCTCAATGGCGCCGGATTCACGCAAGTCACTGAGCATAGGACGGTGCTCGGCACGTTGTTCCGGTGCACGGGAGAGCTGTGACAGCGCAATAATCGGCACATCCAGTTCCTTCGCCAGAATTTTAAGGGAACGGGAAATATCCGAAATTTCCTGCTGACGGCTTTCAGACCGTGTCCCCTGCATTAGCTGCAAATAGTCAATCACCACAAGACCAAGACCTTTTTCCAGCTTTAAACGGCGGCACTTAGCACGAATATCACTAATGGTTACATTGGTCGAGTCATTAATATAAATAGGTGCCTGCCCCAACGTAGACAAGGAGGCTGCAATTTTTTCCCAGTCATCATCTGTCAGTTCACCGGTACGCAGATGGTTACTGTCAATGAGCATTTCTGAACTGATAATGCGCGAAACCAGCTGCACACTAGACATTTCCAAGCTGAAAATGACAACCGGCACCTGACCGTGTACAGCAGCATGAGTGGCAATATTTAAAGCAAAACTGGTTTTACCCATAGAAGGGCGGGCAGCAATCAGAATAAAATCCGATTTTTGCAATCCAAACAGGCTTTTATCCAGTTCAGTAATCCCGGTAGGTACACCGGTCAGTTTACCCTTGTTACGGTAAATCTCTGCCAAAGATTCATTGGTTTGTAACAGTACATCCTTAATATGTACGATGCCACGTTGTTGCTGATTCTCCAGCACATCAAAAATGAGTCTACCCGCTTCATCGGCAATGTTTTTCGTATCGCCGCCGGGAGAATAACCCATCTCCATAATTTCGCCGGAGGCACGGATAAGCCGTCTGAGCATAGCTTTATCCTGTACAATATCCACATACTGACGAAGATTGGCTGTCGTGGGCAAGGTGGATGCCAGGTAACCCAGATATTCCACGCCACCAACAGCGGCAAGCTGTTCACGAAGATTAAGCTCTTCAGACACCGTGACCAAATCAATGGGCATATCTCGGTTAAACAGTTCCTGCATTGACTCATAGATCAGTTTGTTGGCTTCGATATAAAAATCACTGTTTGTTAAATTTTCAAACACCAAGGTAACGCAATCTGCGTCAATCAGCATAGCACCCAGAATGGATTGCTCCGCTTCCTTGTTGTGGGGCATAACTTTAGGTACACCGTTTTCCATAACGATTTCCTTCCTCTGCTTTCCTTACTGTGCTTTCACTCTAACCTTAATTTCGGCCGAAATTTCCGGATAAACCTTAACAGTTACTTTCGTATCACCTAAAACCTTAATACCGTCAGGCAACTGGATTTTTTTCTTATCCACAACTAAATGACACTGCATTTTGAGCTGTTCTGCAACATCTTTTGCTGTGATAGAACCAAAAAGCTTGCCGTTTTCGCCAGCTTTGGCTGTAAATTCAACAACGGCTTCCTTTAACTTCTCAGCTAACTCCATTGCTTGCATCTTTTCCTGGTTTTTATGATAAGCCTGAGCACTTTTTTTATTTTCCATCTCATTAACGGCTGTTTTATCGGCAACAATCGCTAAGCCCTTAGGAAGCAAAAAGTTTCTTGCATATCCGTCTGATGCTTCAACCATATCACCTTTCTTGCCATGACCTTTAACATCGGCTGTTAAAATTACTTTCATATTAAACACTCCTTTGGTTAATTCACAGTTTCTAAATAATACTCATCAATCGCCTGATACAGCTTTTCTCTTGCTTCTTCTATCGACAGATCGGAAAGCTGTGCCCCGGCTATGGTCATATGACCGCCACCGCCTAATTTTTCTAAAATGACCTGCACATTAATGCCGCCCAAAGAACGACCGCTGATATTGACACCGCGCTCTGTTTTGGAAAGGACAAAGGACGCCGTAATTCCTTTAATATTTAACAGTTCGTCCGCTGCCTGTGCAATGGTAATATGAATGTTTTCCTCAATTTCATTATAGCTGCTGACTGCGATATGATCGCGGAAAATTTCTGCATCCTTAATAATCATCGCCCGTTTAATATATGTGCTTAAATCCTGTTGGAACATCGTTTTAATTGCGATTGTATCCACACCTTGTTTTCGCAGGAAGGATGCTGCCTCAAAGGTTCTCACGCCCGTTTTAAAGGTAAAATGCTTGGTGTCCACCACCATACCGGCATACAAACATTCTGCCTCCAACTTAGTCAATGAGATTTTCTTGGTCACATACTGCAAGATCTCCGTCATCATTTCACAAGTTGAAGAAGCATAAGGTTCATGGTAAATCAACGCCGTATTTTCAATAAACTCTGCACCGCGGCGGTGATGGTCAATCACCACAATCTGACCGGCTTTTTTCAGAAGAGAAGGCGCCTCTAAAAGACTGGGTTTATGGGTATCCACCACAACAACCAGCGTTGTGCCGTTAATGCGTGCAGCCGCCTGCTGCACATTTAAAAACAAGCCGGAATATTCTTCTACATTTTCTAACCGGTCAAGCATATTTTTTACAGTCTGATCATAGCTTTCCAATAAAATATTTACCGGTTTATCCTGCATCCGACACATACGGTAAACGCCGAATGCCGCACCCAAAGAATCCACGTCAGCAACTTTATGACTCATAACAATAACATTGTTGGCATTTTCAATCAGACCGCTTAATGCCACACTGACAACACGAGCCTTCACGCGGGTACTCTTTTCATACTCTTTACTGTTTCCGCCGTAAAAACTCAGTTGTTCATTATCTTTAATGACAGCTTGGTCACCACCTCGACCAAGTGCCATATTAATAGCTGTTTTCGCAAATTCGTTATTCTCAATAATATCTCGTCCGCAGGTACCGACACCGATACTGATACTGGCCGGAATGGTATTACCTTCAGAAATGTTGCGGATCTGAGACAGAATTTCAAATTTATTAGCCACAAATTTTTCTAAATAACGGTATTGAAACAAAACACTGTACTTATCTTTTTCATACTTAACCAAAACACCGCCATGTTCATTTGTCCAGTCATTGATTCGTTTGTAAATCTGCGCCTCTAAATGCGGACGGAAGGCATTGGCTGTTGATTCCAGTAATTCTTCGTAGTTATCGACAAAAATCAAACAGGAAACCGGTCGTTCCTCATGATACTTCTGTTTAAAGTCAGCATATTCTGTAATTTCGTCAAAAAACAGTATCACTATACTGTTTTTTTCCTCGTTCTGTGGCTGACTGCCAAACACACGAAAGGTATGTCCATTGCATGCCAGGGTGGTTTGAACCGGCACCGGAGGGTCTAAAAAGATTTTATCCGTATCCAGTTCCGGAATGACTTCTGAAATCATTTTATCGTATAAATGATTTTCTGCAAAAGACTCACAGAACAGTTCATTGTACCACTTGATTTTTCCGCTGGATTCTACAATTAACGTAGGTAGCGGAAATTGCATTAATGCATTGTGGGTTGCAGAACCGATACGCAAAGTCATTTGCTCAAACATATCCGATATTTTCTTTTCTTTATGTTTTTTGTAAATGTAATTAAAAACACACAAAGAAAGCCCCAGCAGAATCTCTGCTCCAGCCAGATGGGGACTTACAAAAAATGTAATTATACCCAACAGGAAAATAATCACAATGTAAAATCCACCGGTCATATAATATAATCCGGATTTTGGGTTAACATCCATAATATAGCTCCAATCTGCCGCTATGCGGCTTATTGTTCTTCTTTCGTATGCAAATGACGGTAATCAAAAAAGCTGTCTAATAAGCCAAATACAATACATGCAAATAAAGGTATCAACATAAAAGTACCGGACAGTGTTAACGCGCCAAAAATCAATAGTCTGCGCAATATTTTTTTCATACCCTTTTGCTTAAACTTATAATCAAAAACCGCTGCGCCAAAAACAGCAAAAATAAAACTCAAAACAATAAAAACATTTAGTGCAGCCGATGAAAACACTTCTCCCATCGGAGCGGCTGTTAACACAATAAACAAAATAACATATAAAACTGCAATCACACGGTCTCCCCCGAACTGTTCAAAGGGGATTAAAAAGGAAGTGTCAACTTGCTGTCTGTTCATCACTCTTTTATAAACAACAATTAAAACATAGGCCAGAATTGTGCTGATTATGATAAACATCCCCGGTGCCAGCATAATTGCCATATCCACAGACATCCGAACGGCTTCTTCCACCATCGCCAGCATTTCGGGATCCGAATATTGTTCCATCATCATTTCTCTGACCATTGTGCCGCTCTCGAGCATAACTGCAGATATATTGAGTTCACCATTGGAAAAATATTCAAGCAATTCCATGCTCACCATTAAATCTACCATAAACAGCCCGGCGCACAAAAGAAGAAGAACCTTTAGCGGCATTTTAAGCCGAACTCCCAGTGCTAGTGCCAAAGCCAACAATATAAGAGGAACTCCGTTGACCAGCGCCGAAACTACGCCAAAAAACAGCGTAAAAATAGTCAGCACCACAATAGAATTAGCAATTCCCAACCCAAAATGTTCCCGATAAAATACAACACCCAGCAGGACACTAATCAACAAAAGCAACGGAATGGTGATAATATCCTGAATTAAACCATAGGCCGCACAACAGGTAATTGTTAACAATGTATTTAAAAAATATGGTTTCAGCCGTTTTGTATTCACATTCATTCTCCTTCATCTTCAGATGAGCAACAAAAGTTCAATTCAATACATACACGTACCCACTATATCTTATTGTATCACAAAGAAACACAATTTACAAGAACAATTACCAAAAATGTCAATTTCTTGTCTTATCAAAGGAGAACGGAGTTAGTTCAGACAAAAATACCAATGCCACATTTCTTTCTTCAAACTCCGGTAAAAGTTCCCGAATCGCCTCCACCGTTATCATACCGCCTTCGTTCCCCACATGACCAATGGCAATGCACTCTCCTTCGGACAGTGCAATATCCATCGCTTTTCTCAGTCTTTTTTTCACATATTCTTTTGTTTTTCTTTCATGCTCTAAAAACACTCTGTTTTCATAAAAATCAACTGCTTTTGTTTCCGCCACTTGCCGACAAACACTTTTTGAACTGGTCTTTGAATCTAAAAAGTACATCTTTTTCTTCTCCAGCATATCAAAAACAGGACCAATAATCTGCTCTTTCGTACTGCTTAGAGTTCCCATATGAATATTCACACCGACTGCCTCCGGCATTTCACGAAGGGCATCCTCCATCCAGGTTTGAATGTCTTCGCGGGACAGTCCGGTTGTAATCGGTCTGGGACCCAAATGCCGTGGGTTATCGTGAGTCGTTGCC
>SVJT01000073.1 GCA_015068865.1 Oscillospiraceae bacterium
TCGCGCCTGCAAGCCCCTCTATGCGCCGTCCGCGCAGGACAAAACAATAAAATAGGTATTCTATATTGAAGAAGGAAGAAGATAAAAGAAAGAAAAAAGAAAAGCGGGCAGAGGGTTCGCACTTGCCCCACCTCGCCCCGCCGTCCGCGCAGGACAAAGAATAAATTTGGTATTCCACATTGAAGAAGAAAAAAGAAAGATCAAGGTTACATTAGCAAGGGAGAAGGAAAACTTTTTGGCAAAAAGTTTCCCTTCTCCCCTAAAAACAGCTTATATCTCCGCCTTATCCAGAAGCGGCAGCGTACGGATCATTGCAGTGTGCAGATTCCACGGATCATCTGCGGAAATATCGAATATTCTTCCGCCGCGGCGATCGTCTGCGCCGTAACAGCGATACCCCGCACAGGCATCCCAGCATAACCGGATACCGCAGAACATACCTTCAAAATCATTATAATGCGTATGCCCGCAGCAAATGGTTTGGATATCTCCGCGCTGGAGCAGTTCCGAGAATAAACCGGAATTGAAAACACTCGGCGACAGGTTTTCATCGTAATGGCCGTTCAGGACACACTGCTCCGGATTCGCATATGCCATTTCGTATTCCAGAGGTGCAATATGCATGCAAAGAAGCCCGGGAACTTTTCTGCCGTAAAGGTTTTCCAGAGCACAGGATGTATTCCAGTACCACATCAGCTGATCAAAGTACAAACCTTCCCAATACCCGATATGAATAGGATTGTTGTCCAGATCAATATTTTTGTAAAGATTCCCGTCAGGCACCAGATGATTGAGATCATGACAGTTGTTATTGGTGTCCATACCCCATACATGGAACAGGACTTCTTCTCCTGTCTGATCGTATATCGGCAGCACAAAATTGGATTTTCCGTGAACGGATGCATCCGTATGCGCAGAAACACAGAAAGGATAACTTTCGTACAACTCCTGCTGTACAGCGATATCCAATTCTACATCATGGTCGTGATTGCCGAATACATGCGCCCACGGGATTTTTCGCTTGATCATGGGTGCTGTGAACACGTCCAGAAATGCACGCAGATCATCATATGAGTGGATTTCCGGACCATAGCAGTTGTCTCCGCCCCAAATCACCAGATCCGGTTTGGCTTCATCCAGCATGGCGCACACAGAACGCAGTGAACGCTCATCATATGCTGCAGATTCTTGGATATCTGACATCATCAGTATACGAAAATTGCCTTTATCGGAAAAACGAAGTTTGATTTTGGCAGTATTCATAATTGACTCCTTTACATAAAACACAGATCAATGCAGAAAAAGTGTCAGGTTAGTCCATCTGATGGCTTTTTGGTTTCCTCATGCACATGCAGCGTACCGCTTAGAAACGCATTGGCACGCTCCGGCGCATCCTTGGCATCTCCCCATGGTTCATTTTCGTATCGGTAATCGAATTTCTTGCAGAACCAGCTGACATCTTCCCGAAGCTTGTCAAAGTATGTATTTTCGACAGCCGAAATATCGTTATAGAATTCCACGAAATCTTTCTTGGACAAGCGTTCTTTGGCCGCACGCAGGAACATACCGTAATGAGGCAGACAGAAATGAGGTATTTTTTTCAGTTTGTCATGGAAAGCGGAATCACTCTGCCACAGAAGGGCTGCGGTCTCTACCATACGGGAAAAATTGTACTGGATTCTGCTGCAGATATAGCAGTCACCGGCAAGTTTTTCCAAACGCTTTGCCGCCGCGTCTCCTGCCTTGGCCGGAAACATGCCGGCTATGCCGCTTGGCGCAAGCTCCTTGGCAATGGCGTCCAGATGACTTTCCAGCATCAGTGCCAGCGGCAGACGTTTGCTGCGGCTGAACATGAGATCCAGATGTGTGGGACAGAAACCCGCTTCATTGGTTTTCAGACGTACATCCGGCTCCATCATGGAAGCACCCAGAATCAGATCCAATTCGTTGTCCTCCAGACGGTTGTACATCAGACAAAAGGGACAGGCGCAGCCGTTATTCCCGGCAGCGGCTTCCTCAAAGGCTTCGTTCACAGGTATTGTGTAAATCTGTTCCATGATTACCTTTCCGGTACTGCACAGCAAAAGCAGTACGCATTTTTATTATTTTTCAGGATCCAGAAATTTCCAATAAGTTTTGAGATAATCAATTCCGGACCACAGGGTCATGACGGTCATTACAGCTGTAGTGATGTAGGACAGCGGATACCATGTATTAAACGGCGCGATCGGCAGAATTACCGGTTCCAGCAGAACCATCACAATACAGATCATCTGTGTGGTGGTTTTTACCTTGCCCAGCCAGCTTGCCGCTACTGCCAGTCCGCTTTTCTGTGCAACTACCAATCGGATAGATGTTACCGCCAGTTCCCGGAAAATCACAATGGCAGCCGCCCAAACGAACACCGCACGCAGATAGTCAAATCGGATCAGAATGCCCAGCATAGCGGCGATTACCAGAAATTTATCTGCCAGAGGATCCATAAGCTTACCGAAATCGGTAATCAGATTGTATTTTCGGGCGATTTTTCCATCAATCATATCGGTCAGAGAAGTCAGGACAAAAATTACAGCGGTAATAATACGCAGTGCCGTATCTCCGATCGGCAGGGGGGTACACAGAAATACAAGAAATACCGGTACCATGAAGATGCGGAAAATGGTCAGTTTGTTAGGTAAATTCATACATTATTCCTCCGTTACAGCAGAAGCTCGCCGACTAAATCGTAGTCCAGTGCTTCTGTAATCCGTACATCAATCATTTCGCCTTCCGCAATCCGCAGATTGGGCTTGGATGTGGTAAACCAGATTTTGCCGTCAATATCCGCTGCTTCTCCATAGCTTCTGCCGAAATGCGCTTCCGCTACCGGATCAAAGCCTTCACACATTATGTGCAGGATCTGGCCGACACGGGATTTATTGAATGCTTCACTGATGTTCATCTGTGTACGCATCAGGATATCCATGCGGCGGTTTGCGGTTTTGTCGTCCACTTGATCGGGAAAATCATATGCCGGCGTATCCTCTTCGCGGGAATAGGTAAAAGCGCCGAACCGTTCAAATTTTGTATCCTTCACGAATTGGCAAAGCTCTTCAAACTGTGCCTTGGTCTCGCCCGGGAATCCCACAATGGCTGTGGAACGCAGAACGATACCGGGAACCTCTCTGCGCAGCTTGGCAATCGTTTCTCTGATCATAGCACTGTCTCCATGACGGTTCATACGGCGAAGAATGTCATCGTTGATATGTTGAACGGGAATATCGATATACTTTACTACTCTGGGATTATCTCGGATTTCCGCGATCAGTTCATCGGTGATCTTGTCGGGATAGCAATACAGCAGACGAATCCACGGAATATTGGTGGCATCGGTAATGCCGCGGATCAACTCGGGCAGCATGTATTTATCGTACAGATCAATACCGTATGCTGTGGTATCCTGTGCAATCAGGTTCAATTCCTTGATCCCCATGGCGTCCAGCATTGTGGCTTCTTCCACAATATCTTTCATGGTACGGCTGCGCATTTTTCCGCGGATCAAGGGGATGGCACAGTAGGTACATCTGTTGGAACAGCCTTCTGCAATTTTTAAGTATGCCATATGGTCACCGGTGGTAATTACGCGGTCGCCGCCCAAAGCACAGAGTTCCTTATCTTCAAAACTGGTATATTTATTTTCCTTGCCGGCAAGTATGCTTTCCACAGCCGCCACGATTTTGTGAATACTGCCCACACCCAATACTGCATCTACTTCGGGCATTTCCGTCAATACCTGTTCGCGGTACCGTTCTGCCAGACAGCCGGTTACAATAAGACCTTTGAGCGTATGGTTTTCTTTGAGCCATGCAATATCCAAAATATTGTCAATAGACTCTTTTTTAGCGCTTTCGATAAATGCGCAGGTATTTACGATTACCACATCGGCTTCAGACTCCTCCGGGGTTATTTCGTATCCTGCCTCTGCCAGATGATGGAGCATAACTTCCGTATCACATAGGTTTTTGGAACAACCTAATGATACAAATCCGATTTTTGCTTTCATAATTATAACGGAAGCGGATATTATCCGTCTTCCTTCTCCTTTGCTTTGTGGATGGCGGATTGAATCTCACCGCCGGTAAAACCAAGCCGCAGCAGAGCTGCATAAGCTTTTTGCCGTTCGCTGGGTTCTGTGGGGAAAGGGGTATATTTTTTTTGTAATGTACTGGCAATGGCATCTTCCCAAAGCTCCTTTGGAAGCTTTTCCAGTACCGTACGGATTACCGCATTATCATAACCATGGGCAGCCAATGCAGCGGAAATGCGTCGTTTGCCGTATCGCTTACGGGTTACGGCATTTTCTGCAAAAGCATAAGCCTGTTCCTGTTCATTCAGATATCCTTTTTTGATCAGGAATGCTGCTGCTTCTTCCGCAGGTTCACCGCAAAAACCTTTTTCACGCAGCTTTCGGAGAAGTTCCCGTTTGCTGCGGGGAGAATGAGACTGCAGGCGGGCGGCACAGCGTATGGCTGCGGTTACATCTCTTTCATATATAAGCCGATCATAAAAATCCGGTGTCACCGGAAACGGCGGAACAGGCGAAGCTGTCCACTCCATGCGCTGCAGAAGCCGTTTCCAACGATTGGGCGACAGACAACATTCCTCTTCGCCGTCATTTCCGGTTATAGTAACAAACACATCGGTATCGTTTATAAGAATCGCAGTACAGATCACAGCAAATCCTCCGCAGTCGGGACAATTTCCGCAGGTGCGTCATCTTCCGATTTTGTATTCTCTGCCGACAAAGGTGATACAGTGCCGTTTTCTACCCGTTGGAAGGAGATATGCGTATCACAGTATTTCGAGGGAATGACACCGGGTTCACAGGAAGTGAGGATGATCTGTCTGCCGGTAAGCTTTTCCATCATAAAAGCCCGGCGCTTTTCATCCAATTCGGAGAAAACATCATCCAGAAGGAAAATAGGCGCATCTCCGCCGCAGCGTGCTGCAATCCCGCCTTCTGCCAGCTTCAACGCCAGCACAAAGCTTCTTTGCTGTCCCTGAGAAGCGTACAGCTTTGCTTCTCTGCCGTTGAGTGTCAGACGGATATCGTCTTTATGAATACCGACAAGCGTAGTACCGACAATCTGTTCTCTGTCCAGATGGGCGGTCAGCTTTTCCTTCAGACGTTTTTGCAGAGAAACAGGAGGAGACTGTACTGCGGGGACGGTCAGATAACAGGGAAGCTCTTCCTCGTCTTCCGGCAGTGCGTGACTTTGATATACTACGCCGGGTACTTCTGCACCACCGGTCATACCGGCAAAATATCCCGCTGCGGATTCTGCCAGCAGTGATACATATTCCCGTCGGAATGCTGCAATTTCCGCACCGTGTATACTCAAGCCTTCGGCATAGACATCCCATTCCGCATCGGTTAATTTTTCTTTTTTGGTGAATAATTCCTCGGATAATGTGATTTTTCCGATATTTTGCAATAAACCTGCGTAATATATTAAATCCGTTGTTTTTTCATTCAAACCTAAATGATTACATATTTCTCTTGATAATTCAGCACATTCATTAGAATGTGTTCTTTTATATTGTCCTTTTAAATCAGCAGCATAGGCTAATTTTTCAACAAATGATTGTTGTTGGTCGCCCAAATCACCGATTATTGCAGTCAATTGAGCTCTCAAATTTTGAAATTCCATTGTTGCAACATCATCAAGATTTAATAATCTTTTTACTTCATCAATTAATTTTTGAAGTCCTAAAGACGTTACAAACAACCCTGCCATATTTTGAATTAAATCCGCATATTCAAATTCTAACGGACGCTCTATTTTTCTTATAATTTCAATTACACCTATACATTCGAAATTATTTTTCATAGGGAACAAAGAAATTTGAACCTCGTTTGTTTCAATCACGCGTTCTTGTTCGCCTTCCATAACTTCAATAATATATTCGGTTATATTTTCGTTTGATAATTCTTCATCTGACGAACCCGCATGGCGCAAGGGTTCATTTTTCTTTGCTAAAAAGATATTACACTCTACAAGATTGAGCATCAATTTAACAGTCTTTGCAATTGAATTATAAATTACAAAATCTTCATTATTTTCAAAACCCAAAAGACTCAATGTATTATCAATCGAATATATTGAAATAAGCTCCTTTAATTGTTCTTTCAAGCTTTCTTTTTTATCTTTTACTTTTGCTTTTTTAGAAATTTTATCTGCAAATTCAGGGTTAATTAAATGCTCGGTTAAAAAATCTCCTAAATTCAGCGCAAATATCTCTTCCAACGGATCATCTTCAAGCAAATTTATGCTTCTGGTATACATTGAATTTTCGTCTTTAGTTTTCCTAATTTTACTCATAAATACCCAATCCTGTGCCACTTTATATAATAACATAACGACACAATTTTCTAAAACTGAAGGGTAATTTATTAAAATTTATACAATAGTTAATATATTTTTATACTTTGGTTTGAGATGATAAAATAAAAATATGGGTAATATAAATTTTTCAGAAACAAAACTTTTAAAAATCAAGGAACCGATTACGCTAAAATCGGGAAAAACAATAAATTCACTGGAGATAGCATATGAAACATATGGCAAGCTAAATGAAAATAAAGATAATGCCATTCTTGTTCTCCATGCGCTGACAGGAAGCGCCCATGCCGCGTACATCCATAAAGACACCAATAAAGCAGGTTGGTGGGATGATATGATTGGCAAAGATAAAGCATTTGACACTGACAAATATTTTATTATTTCATCAAATGTTTTAGGAGGATGTTACGGAACTACGGGGCCTTCTTCAATCAATCCGGAAACAGGAAAGCCATATGCACTTGATTTTCCGGTAATTACCGTTGAAGATATGGTTGATGTTCAAAAAAAATTAATCGATTATTTAGGGATAGAAAAATTAATTGTTGCAGGCGGTTCAATGGGTGGCATGCAAGCCATTGAATGGTCAATAAGATATCCGCAAATGGTTAAATCAACAATTCTTATTGCAACAAGCGCAAGATTAAACGCTCAAGGAATTGCATTCAACGCAGTGGCTCGAAATGCTATTTTAACCGACTCCAATTTCAATAACGGAAATTATTATGACAAAGAAAACCCCTCCTCCGGTCTTTCAATTGCACGTATGATAGGACATATTACTTATCTTTGTGAAGAAGCAATGTTTAAAAAATTCGGAAGAGAATTCAAAGACGGCCCAAGTTTTGATTTTGGAATTGATTTTCAAGTTGAAAGCTATTTAGCTCATCAAGGTAAAATCTTTGTAGATAGATTTGATGCAAATAGCTACCTATACATCACAAAAGCGGTCGATTATTACGACCCGATAAAAGAACATGGGTCATTGGAAGAAGCCTTTAAAAAGACAAATTCTCGTTTCCTAATAATTTCTTTTTCATCAGATTGGTTATTTACGACATCGCAGTCAAAACAAATGGTAAATTCATTGGTTTCAGTAGACAAAGATGTTTCTTTTGTTGAATTAGAAAGTAAATGCGGACATGATGCGTTTTTATTAGAATTTGAAAAACAAACCAAAATTATAAAAAGTTTCTTAAGGGGCTAAAATGAATTTAAACTATAAAATTGTATGCGATTTAATTGAAAAAAATTCCAGAGTTCTTGATTTAGGTTGCGGAAACGGAGAACTGCTTGAACTTTTAAAAAAAGAAAAAAACATAAAAGGTTTTGGCGTTGAAATCAATCAAGACAGTCTTCTTGAGGCTCTTGTTAAGGGATTAAGCGTTATACAAGGCGACATTGATAAAGGTCTTGATGAATTTAAAGACAACACCTATGATTATGCAATTTTAAATCAAACCCTGCAATCAACAAAATACCCTGAAATGATTATCAATGAAATGCTTCGTGTTGCAAAAAAATGTATAGTTTCTTTTCCTAATTTTGCATATTGGAGAGTAAGATTTTATTTATTTTTTAAAGGCAAAATGCCAAAATCCAAACAATTGCCATACGAATGGTATGACACTCCAAACATTCACCTTTTAACAATAAGTGATTTTTTTGAATTTTGCAAAAAAAGAAATATAAAAATTGAAAAATCC
>SVJT01000074.1 GCA_015068865.1 Oscillospiraceae bacterium
GCATTAATTGTGCTATTTCGGTTTGTGTCATTTCGTCATAAAAGCGAAATTTAATAAACTCTTGTTCCTTTTCAGGCAGAGAACGGATACAACTTTCTACAAAGTCTTTATTTTCAATCATTAAAAACTCGTTGTCTTCTGCACCAATGCAATCAGACAATATGGTATCCTGATCGTTGAGAATATAGTCCAAAGAATGGATTTCCTTATGGTCACCCCAATGCAGGGCTTGCATAATTTGTTCAATGGGTACATCCAATGCTTGAGCTAGTTCATCTGCAGTGGGCATTTTTCCGTTTTTCATAAGTTCTTCGTTGCGGATTTTGTTTGCTTTGACAAAAGTTTCATACAAACGGCGGGGAATTCGGATGCAATTACCTTTATCGCGAAACAAACGTTTAATTTCCCCTAAGATTGTGGGCGTGGCAAACGTGGAGAAGCGGGTGCCACGGGAAGGGTTATAACGTTTTACGGCATTCATTAAACCGATAGAAGCGGATTGATAAATATCATCAAATTCGATTCCACGTCCGGTAAAACGACGGGCTAAGATTTCTGTAATGTAACTGTATGTTGTCATAATTTCGGCTAAAAGAGAAGTATCTCCGCTTGATTGATATCTTGCGAACAACTCTTGCTCTTCGGAAAGTGCTATCGACATTGTGTCAGTCCTCCGATATTGTAAAAATCCGGTGGCTGTTCGGCACCGGATTTGTGCGAAATCTTAGTTGGTTTCAGTGTTTGTTTCAACTTGTTTCATCAGTTCTTTTAAAACTAAAACTGCGTTATCGTATTCGGCGTTACACTTTAGGTCATTGGCATCTTCAGGGCGGCGGAACAGAACCATTGCATATAAATCGTCACTGGTGAATTCCATATCAGCAAGAACCTTGCTGCCGGTTAAATGCAGAGCAACGGGAACATCGTTGCGATAAACAACCCGATCATTGTAAGCAGAGAGATCCATCAGTTCATTTAATGGGCAAAAGGCATCTTTTTTAATCATCCGGTCTAAATTTGTTTTGTCGAAAATAAATAATGTTGAACCTTTGCTGGATAATTGTCCCATTAAATTCTGATAATATGTTTGACCTTCGTCGGAGCTAATATCTTCACCTAAAAAAATACGTTGAATAGTAATGTTTGCTTCATTGTCGCCATTAATATCTTTAATGAGTCCGGGCATACCTTCGTTAAAGTTTATGGTGCCTTCTGATAAAGCTTCTTTAGAGGTTAAACAAACTTTCAAATCAGAAACAACAGATTGTGAGAATTCAAAGTATAAAAATACACCAATGCCAACGACTAAAATGGAAATAATAACAGGTAATTTATAGTAATACCAAAAATTCTCTAATTTTTCTTTAAAAGATGTCGGTTTATTATCTTTATTTTTCAATGAAAACACCTCAAAATCAATGATTTTCCCAAAAAGAATAAAATGAATTCTTAATAAATAATTATAACATTCAAATTGATTATTGTCAAGAAGATTAGTTTTTTCACTTTGCTTTCTTGACAAAAAGGATTGAGTTTAGTATACTAAGAATAGAATTTGTTTACAAATAAAGGAGAAAAAAGATGAATGTTTTTTTATATGTTGTAATTGCTGCTCTTGTTTTATTAGCGATTGTCTATGTAGTGATTAGTTTGAAAAAGAAATCTGCCTGCAACGGACAATGCAGTTGCTGCAGTGGGTGTGAACCGGATAAGTTTGATTTTATTTATACGGTTAATATAGAAGGAATGAGTTGTGAACATTGCAAGGCAAGAGTTGAAAATGCGTTTAATGAAATAGCCGGCTGCAGTGCCGAGGTTAATCTGGAAGAAAACCGTTTGTACCTGCAAAGCACACATAAATTCACAGAAGACGAGATTAAGAAGGTTGTAGAGAATCTTGGCTTTACGTATGTGAGTTACACAGAAAAATAAAGGAAAGGCAGAACGAAAATTCGTTCTGCCTTATTTATTATCTCTTTTCAAAAACTCTTTTAATTTCTCGAAGGTTTCCTGGCTAATGTCATGTTCTATTTTGCAACTGTCTTCATAAGCGGTTGCTTCATCTACGCCGATAGCAATCAATGCTTTGGCAATAATCTGGTGGCGTTCATACACCCGTTCAGCCACAGCAAGGCCCTTTTCTGTTAAAGAAATATTTCCTTCGGCATCAATGATAATGTATTCTTCTTCGCGGAAATTTTTCATTGCAACAGAAACGCTTGGTTTGGAAACACCCAATTCATTCGCAATGTCAATGCTGCGGACATAGCCTTTTTCTTTATGTAGCATAAAAATAGCTTCGAGATAATTCTCAGCTGATTCTTTAATAATCATATGACATACCTCATATCTGTTTCAAGTATTTAAATTATAACATAATTGTGAGTGATTGTCAAACGAAGAAATTTTCTAAAAATTTTTTCAAAAAAGGCTTGACAAGATTGGTTAGTTATGGTAAACTAACTTCGTTGGTTAGTTGTGACTAACTTTTGATGAGGTACGGAGGTGACAACAGAAATGCTTACGTTAAAAGATATTAAAATCGGCCAGACAGTCAAGGTCATTAAATTAGAAGGTGAAGGCGCTGTGAAACGCCGTATTATGGATATGGGCATCACGAAGGGGACGATGATTACCCTGCGCAAACTAGCTCCATTAGGAGATCCAATGGAATTAACTGTGCGCGGTTATGAACTGTCATTACGAAAAGAGGATGCTCAACGGATTATAGTTGAGTAGTGAGTACTTTTTTGACAAATAGTTAGTTTCTTCTAACTGATAGATGGAGGCACAAAAATGATCAAAATAGCTCTTGCCGGTAATCCTAATTCCGGTAAAACAACATTGTTTAACAGTTTAACGGGTGCAAACCAATATGTTGGTAACTGGCCCGGTGTTACGGTTGAAAAAAAAGAAGGAAATTTAAAAGGAAATAAGGAAGTTGTTTTCACGGATTTACCCGGTATTTATTCATTATCTCCTTATACGTTGGAGGAGGTTGTTGCCCGTGATTATTTAATTAACGAATGTCCTGACGCTATTTTAAATATTGTCGATGGAACGAATATAGAAAGAAATCTTTATTTGACAACGCAGCTGACAGAATTGGGCATACCGGTTGTTGTGGCTATTAATATGATGGATATTGTTCGCAAGAATGGTGATAAAATAGATTTGCAGGAATTGAGCAAAGCAATCGGGTGTCCGGTGGTTGAAATTTCTGCCTTAAAGAATGAAGGCATTGAAGAAGCTGCTGAAGTGGTTATTGAGGCAGCAAAGAATAAACATAAAGCTCGTGAACATCGTTTTTCGGGCGCTGTTGAGCATGCTATTGCCCATATTGAAGAGGCAGCGGTTCATGATATGCCGGATGTGCAACAACGCTGGTATGCAGTGAAAATCTTTGAAAGAGACCCTAAGGTTTTAGCTCAACTTCCTTTGAGTGATGAAAAAATGGCACACATTGAGGAAGATATTAAAGCTGTAGAACAAGAATTGGATGACGATTCTGAGAGTATTATTATTAATGAGCGTTATGAATACATAACTAAAGTGACGGCTAAATGCTACTATAAAAAAGACGCTTCCAGACGATCGGTATCGGAGAAAATTGATAAGGTTGTGACCAACCGTGTTCTGGCACTGCCTATTTTTGTGTTGGCTATGTGGGCGGTTTATACCATCTCAATCGGAACCGTCGGAGACTGGACGGTTGGGTTTATGAATGACACTTTGTTCGGTGAATGGATTGTTCCGGGTGTTACAACGGGACTTGAAATGATTGGCTGTGCTCCATGGTTGACCTCTTTGGTGGCAGACGGTATTGTAGGTGGCGTTGGTGCTGTACTTGGCTTTGTACCGCAGATGATGATACTGTTCTTGTTGCTGTCTTTACTGGAAGATTGCGGCTATATGTCCCGTATTGCATTCATTATGGACAGATTATTCAGACGATTCGGTCTTTCCGGCAAAAGCTTTATTCCTATGCTGGTTGCATCCGGTTGTGGGGTACCGGGCATTATGGCCAGTCGAACCATTGAGCAGGATCGCGATCGTAAAATCACCATTATGACCACCGGCTTTATTCCCTGCAGTGCCAAAATGCCTATCGTGGGTCTGGTGGCAGGTGCACTTTTTGGCGGTAGTGCCTGGGTGGCTACGGGTGCTTACTTTATCGGTGTGGCTGCTGTGGTTATTTCCGGTGTTATCCTTAAAAAATTGAAGGCTTTTGCCGGCGAACCGGCACCGTTTGTTATGGAATTGCCTTCTTATCATGCGCCTGTTGCTTCCAATGTGGCAAGAACCACATGGGATCGCGGTTGGGGCTTCATTAAACGTGCTGGTACTGTGATTGTGGCGGCCAGTATTATCATCTGGGTGCTTAATAATCTGAGTTTTACCAATGGTCTTCATTATATAACCGAAGAAAATGGTGGAACTTCTGTTCTTGAGTCAATTGGTCAGATTATTGCATATCTGTTTCTGCCTCTCGGTTTTGGCAAGTGGCAGGCTGCCGTTGCAACCGTGCTTGGACTTGTGGCGAAAGAAGAGGTTGTGGGCGCTTTTGGCGCTTTGTCTGCAACGGGCAGTGCTGAGCAGGCAATGGTTGAAATATTTTCCGGTAGTGCTCTGGGCGGATTTTCCTTTATGGTATTTAACCTTTTGTGTGCACCTTGTTTTGCGGCGATGGGTGCCATTAAACGTGAAATGAACAACGGTAAATGGACATTTGCAGCGATAGGTTATATGTGCCTGTTTGCTTACTGTGTATCTTTGATTATTTACCAGTTTGGTAATTGGTTTATGCATGGCATTTTTGGAGTAGGTACTGTTGCTGCGATTGCTGTTTTGATTTTGCTTGTTTATTTTATATTCAGAAAGCCGTTCGGTGCATCCTGTAAAGTTAAAACCGATATAAAGGGCTAAGGAGTGAAGCGAATGAACTGGCCAACGATGATTGTTCTCTGTATTATTGTGGTGATTTTCGTTAGTATAATTTATTTTGATATTAAAAAAAGAAAAAGAGGCAAAGGGTCTTGTTCCTGTGGATGTTCAGGATGTGGAATGGCGGATGTTTGCCAGGGACAAAAAGTAACAAAAGAATGAAGTGACGGGGATGGTTGTGTAAACGACTGTCCCTGTATTATTTATGGCAAGATAAGTGGAAATAAGTTTTTTCTTGTATTTTGTCGAATTTTGTGATACAATGTAAATATCAAAATAAGTGGGGTTATTATGATGAGTAGAAAAGAAGGCAGAAGAATCCGCAGCAGGATGCCAATGGACGAGGTTTCGTCTTTTATCATGCCGGAAAAAACAGGTGCTTCAGTCGTTTTTCCTGCAACCATTGAAATCACTCGTAGCGAAGAGCTTCTTCGGAAAATGAAAAATGATGGGTTTAAAGGCATTGGTATGATTCATATTTTTATGGCTGCCTATGCCCGTGTTCTTTCCCAATATCCCGGTTTGAACCGCTTTATCAGAGGTCAGCGGCTATATGCCCGAAATGGCATTGAGTTTTGTATGGTAATGAAAAAAGAGTTAAAGCTCAATGCACCGGAAACGGTTTTAAAACTGTTTTTAAAGCCGGAGGATACATTAGAGAGTGTTTATCACCAATTAAAAGAGCTTATAGCAGAGAATCATGCAGAAGGAGACCAGAATAGTATGGATTCCTTCGCCAGACTGTTAATTCATCTGCCGAGAGGGTTTTTGAAATTTGCGGTTTGGCTTTTGAAATTTTTTGATTATTTCAATTTATTACCGCGGTCATTAACAAAATTAAGCCCTTTCCACGGCTCCATGTTTGTAACCAATATGGGTTCCTTGGGTGCACCGGCTGTACAACACCATTTGTATGATTTCGGTAATTTGCCTATGTTTGTGTCTATGGGCACCAGACGCACGGAGTATGTGCTGAATAAAGACGGCGAAACGGAAAAACGCCGTTTAATCGATTTTACTTTTATGTGCGATGAGCGCATTTGTGACGGACATTATTATACAACAGCATTTAAAAAATTAAGACGTTTAATTGAAAATCCGGAAGAGCTTTTAAAGCCACCGGAAATGGTCGTTGAGGACATTAGATAAAGAAATCGGCAATCTTTTTGGATTGCCGATTTCTTTTGTTTATCTGTTATGATGTGTATTAGAGAACATCAAGGTATACAGTGGTAATAGAACGAATGAAAAGAACAATATCAATACACAATTAACCTTTTATACCAATAGCAGAATAAAAGAATTTTGTGATTTCCTCCGGAGATTCTTTTCTTTTGTTTTCAATCCACCAATGCACAGTCTCTACAAGGGTGGATGCAAGGTGATTTAACCAGAAAGAAGTGGGCAATTCGGCAGAATGTTCACTTTGCAATAATTGAGGGAACCCTTCCATCAGCTTGATCAATTCTTCTTTAAAATATCGAAGAAACAGCTCGTTATTCTGACAGGCAAGAAGATCTAAAATGTGATTGTCATTATTGGAAAGATGCTGAAAAAGGTGCAAAAAAACAGAATCAGGAGCATTGCAGTTAAAAATATGCTTGTGATTGTTTTCGTTTCCGTCTGCAGAATCAAAAATATGGCAAAATAATTCACGGCACAGTGCTTTCAGTAGGAAATCTTTTGTTTCAAAATGAGCATAAAAGGTCGCCCGACCGATATCAGCTCGCTCAATGATTTCGCCAACGGTAATATGATTTACGTTTTTTTCTGATAACAGTTCGATGAATGCTTTGAAAATGGCTTCTCTTGATTTTCGTTGTCTCCGGTCCATAGAATTCTCCATACAATTTTTGCATATTGTTCAGTAAGGAACAGGGAGAAATAATTATCTCTTGTCCTTGTACCTTTTATCGAATATGATAATACTGAACAATATGTATGATAATGTATATATTGTATATCAAAAATCTTAATAAGTCAATATAGGAGGCACTATGAAAACGGAGAAAAAACTTTTAATTGCATTTATACTTAATCTTTCCTTCTCAGTTTTTGAATTAGTGGGAGGCATCATGACGGGGAGTGTAGCCATTTTTTCAGATGCGATTCACGATGTGGGCGATGCTGTTGCTGTTGGATTATCTTATCTGTTTGAACGAAAAAGTAAAAGAAATCCGGATAAACAATATACCTACGGCTATGGAAGATTTTCAGTTATTGGTGGCGGATTCACCACATTAATTTTAATTTTTGGCTCAATCACCGTTGTTTATTATGCCGTTGAGCGAATTTTTCGTCCGGTTGAAATTAATTATGATGGAATGATTCTTTTTGCTGTTGTTGGCACTGTTGTGAATTTGGCAGCTGTTTATGTGACGCGTAGCGGAGATTCAGTTAATCAGAAAGCGGTCAATTTGCATATGCTGGAAGATGTATTAGGTTGGGTGGTTGTTTTAATTGGTGCCGTTTTAATGCGGTTTACCAATTTGATCATCCTGGATTCCATTATGTCTGTTGGAATATCGCTATTTATTTTGAAACACGCCATAAGTCATTTAATTTCGATTGTTCATTTATTTTGCGAAAAAGTACCCAAGGGAATATCGGTTGATTGTGTTAAAGAAAAACTCAGCTCGCTATCCGGTGTGCTGGACGTGCATCACATTCATATCTGGAGTATAGATGGAGAACACCATTGTGCGACAATGCATATTGTGACGAAAGAAGAGGTAACAAATATAAAATTGAAAATTAGAGAGACGTTAAAGCAATTTAACATTACACATATAACTATTGAAACAGAAAGAGAAGAAGAGTTTTGCGGCAATAGACAGTGTCTTATAAAAACGTCAACAGAAGTGTGTTGCGATTGCCATCAGCATTAGTCTTTGCTGCATCGATTCAGAATTGTTATACAGAAAAAAGTAAAGGTGCTGTCTCACTAAAAAGTGAGACAGCCCCTTTTATGCTATTGGTGGAGATAAGGGGAGTCGAACC
>SVJT01000075.1 GCA_015068865.1 Oscillospiraceae bacterium
ATGACGAACCTCACCGGCTGTACGGTTGCGGTTATCTGTCATTGCTTCAACAATAACAGCAACACCGCTGGGACCATAACCTTCATATGTGATTTCTTCATAGTTGGCAGAGCCCATTTCGCCGGAGGCTTTTTTGATACAACGCTCAATGTTGTCATTGGGCATATTGTTGGCACGTGCTTTCGCGATAACATCCTTCAGCTTACCATTTGATTCCGGGTCGGGGCCACCTGCTTTTACAATAACGGTAATTTCACGACCTAATTTTGTAAAGATTTTTGCTTTTTTAGCGTCACTTTTTTCTTTTTTATGTTTAATATTGTTCCATTTGGAATGACCTGACATTGTTTAACCTCTCCCTGTTACATATAATTAATATAAATGTTAATACTATAAATTACAACACATTAAAAGGATGATTTGATGCAATATGTATGGACTTTTTTAATCGGTGGCACTCTCTGTGCCATTGCTCAGCTGTTAATTGACAAATGTAAGCTGACACCGGCACGGATTCTGGTGATCTATGTCAGTGCCGGTACTTTTTTAACCCTGTTCGGTTGGTATGAACCATTGGTGAAGCTGGCCGGAGCCGGCGCCACCATTCCCTTAACGGGGTTTGGCTATACCTTAGCTAAAGGTGTTGCCAAAGCTGTTGCCGAAAAAGGCATTCTGGGCATTTTCTCAGGCGGCTTAACCGGTGCCGCTGCCGGCATTACCGCTGCCATTGTTTTTGGCTATATTATTGCTTTGCTGTTTAAACCAAAGCCAAAGTCATAATCACATTACACCGGTATCTGCCATACTGTAATACTGATTACCCGCCACAATTATGTGGTCAACCACATTCACGCCAATGGCATCTAATGCCTGAATCAACTGTTCGGTTGCCTGCACGTCTCCTTCCGAAGGACGAGAAGAGCCACCGGGATGGTTATGCGTAAAAATCACATATTGAGCCTTGCGCTTTAAAACCTCTTCCACAATCAACCTGGGATAGGCCGGCACCTCATTAATGGTTCCGCTCAACACCTTCCCCTGATAGAACACACGCCTGTTGGAATCCAGGCAGATAATGCGGAATTCTTCACACTGCTTGCCAATGAAGAGATTGATGGCATATTGCCCCGCCAACTCTGTGTTTCCCAAAACAATGTTTCTGTCCCATTTAGCCTGTTGATAGGCGCGAGAAAGATGAGGCACAATCGACAGTAAAAAAGCACTGCTTTCACCAATTCCATCAATTTTCTTCAGTTCTTCCGGAGATGCTTCAAACACGTTGGCAACATTGCCGAATTCTTTAATCAAGTCATGGGCAATGGGATTTGTATCTCCCCTTGCATTGGTTGCATATAAAAGAACCTCTAATATTTCGTGGGGCGCAAAATAATCAAAGCCACCATCATTTTTAAAGCGTTCTTTCATCCGTTTACGATGACCGTCGTGTTGCATGGCGATCGTCTCCTAATTTCAAACCTTTAAATTTCTGCTGCCGGGTTTAACCAGCGGAATATTTTCTTTGCACAAGGGGCATTCATCCGCCTCATAAGAAACAACGTCTAAAGAAATAACGGATTCTAAGGGTACACCGAAATCAATTTTACCGCCGGTACGATCAACAACCACACCAACACCGGCAACTTCGCCGCCATATTCTTTTACAATATCAATAACCTCTCGCACGCTACCACCGGTGGTCACAACATCTTCCACTACCAAAACTTTTTGACCGGGTTTAATTTCAAAGCTTCTGCGCAGTGTCATTTTGCCGTTTTCACGTTCTGCAAAAATATTTCTCACACCTAACTGGCGAGAAACTTCATAGCTCATCTGAATGGCACCGATTGCAGGTCCGATAACCAATTCAATGCCCTGACCCTTGAACTTTTCTGCCAGTGCACCACACAGTTCTTCACTGTAACGGGCATCCTGGAAAATTTTCGCGCATTGCAGATATTTATTTGAGTGCCGACCGGAGGTTAATAAAAAATGCCCCTCCATTAATACACCGGCTTCTTTTAAAATTTCCAATACTCTTTCTTTTGTCATAATGATAACTCCCCTCTGCTGCTTTATAAACAGCATAAATTTTTCTATTATATATTGTACCTTTTTTTTTACAAAATTTCAAGATATATTTTAAAATATTCGCAGAATTACATTATTTGAATATAATATAAGTATAAGCGAAGAAAAAAATATACTCTTCGTGTAAAAATCAAGGTGCCGTTTGCACCGGAACAGGAGACGATAGTATGGAAGCTGCACTCATTGCATTTTCTTCATCCACATCGGCAAACCGATTAAAAAAGCTTGCCGAAAAGGAGCAGCTTTACAAGGTCACCATAACACAAACCCCTCGTTCAATCAGTCAAAACGGTTGCTCATATTCTGTGAAATGTCCCATGAGTCATTTGTCTGCACTACTGAAACTAGCAGAGGATTATCATATAAAGCACGGACAGGTGTATCGCGAAACTTTTGACAAAGAGGGGCGAAAGTTTTATCAACGGCTATAAACAACAGAAAAAAAGCTGCTGCAGATCGAAAGATTTTGCAGCAGCTTTTGATTTTATTTTGAAAGCAAATCAATGGTTTTCTTTTTCGCATAATGCAGAGCGATGGCATGCATCAGAATAACCACAATCCAGGATACCGGCCAGCACAGGAATAGCATCTCTTGCGTTCTGTGTAACGGAAGAATAAGCCACACCCAAAGAATTCTCAATCCGCAAGCTCCAACCAAAGAGTTAACCGTTGACGTGCCGGAATAACCCAAGCCACGCAGACCGCCTGCCAAAACCTCCATAATGCCACACATAAAATAGGGCAGACCTGTATACAGAATACGGATAACACCATATTCGATAGCTTCCGGAGAATCTGTTATGTAAATACCCAAAAGCGGTTTGGCAAATATAGCACTCAACCCGCCCAGAATTATACCTGTTATAGCTGCACAAACCAAGGAAACAGAAATTGTCTTTTTAACACGTTTTTCGTTTTTGGCTCCGTAGTTCTGGCTGACACTGGTGAGACAAGCCTGATAAAAAGCATTCATGGCAACATACACAAAGCCTTCGATGTTGGCACCGGCGGCATTGCCTGCCATTGCCACAGGACCAAAAGAGTTCACTGCCGACTGAATGGTTGTATTGGACAAGCCAAACACAGACCCCTGTATACCTGCCGGTAAACCAACTTTAAGAATGGCTTTCAATTCCTCTTTATAGATTTTCAAGTTTTTAAGGAATAATCTATAAACACCTTCCGATCTGCACAAGGTATATATAACTGCAAGCGCAGAGAGGAAGTTTGCTACCGCTGTGGCAATGGCAACGCCGGCAACATCTAAATGGAACCAACATACTAAGACCAGATTTAAAACAACGTTGACAATTCCCGTCAGCGATAAAATATATAAAGGACGCTTGGTGTCACCCATTGCACGCAAAACAGCAGCACCGAAGTTATATATAAACGAAGCAAACATACCAACAAAATAAATTCGCATATATAAAACCGCACCGTCCAATACCGCACCCTCAGGGGTACCCATTAAAACAAGAAGAGGCTTTGAAAGCAGAACCCCTACAAGCATAACCAAAATTCCAAGAACAACACTCAAAAGCATGGACGTGTGAACACCTCTATGAACACCTTCATAATCCTGAGCTCCATATTTTTTAGATACTAAAACGCTGGCACCTACTGAACAACCGATAAAAAACTGCACAATCAAGCTGCACAAAGAGCCGGTGGCACCCACAGAAGCAATGGCATCACTACCGGCAAAACGACCGACAACAATTACATCAGCCGCATTATATAGGAGCTGCAGAAGGCTACTTGCCATCAACGGCAAGGAAAAAGAAATAATATTTCTTAAAATAGAACCTTCACACATATTAATGCCAAACTTGCTTCTTGCCATAAAACCGCCTCCGAATCAAAATACTATATTAAGCGTGGAAAAAGGACTTGCCTTCGCAAATCCTTTAATCAAAATCTTTGTATACAATTTTTAACCTGTGTCAAACAACACAAGCTTCTCAGCACAAACAGGCTACATATTATAAAGGATATCAGTGTACAACATATGTTAAAATCGTTTAACAAACTCATATGTCTGCCCCCTTTATGCCCTTATTATAGCCCCTTTCATATATAAAGTCAATAATAAATCCCTATTTTTTCTTTATTTTTAACAGAAAAATTTTATTCTCCGTCTATATAAATAAATTCAAAAATTTCTTCATACTTCTTTTCTCCGATTCCGGGCACCTTTTTTATATCTCTTACCACTTTAAACGGTGTCTTCGTTCTATACTCTACAATTCTTTCTGCCAACACAGAACCAATCCCCGGCAAAGTCGAAAGTTCCTCTTTTGTTGCTGTGTTCAAGTTCATCCGCTTTATTTCTTCACCCTTCTGCTGACGATCAGTCGTTTTTGTTTCCGTTTTCTTTGCTTCTTTAGGAGATTCATCCGAACTCGTTATCTTAACTTCAAGCATACCCTCCCGTTGTTTATCTATATGTAAAAGCCAGGTCCCCAGACCAATCACCAGAAGAACACTCATAGCAAATCCAAAAATTTTAACTAGTTTCGACTTTTCCATTCCGCTTCACTCCTCTTCAAAATTCTTTTTGTATTATATCCTCCCTTCCCTTTTTCGTCAAGAAAAAACATTTTGATTCTATAGAAAAATGTTAAGAAATTATAAATTTGCTACAAAATTGTTAAAAAAGTTTTAAAAACCGTTGACAAAACTGTTTACATTTGCTATAATCAATTTGTAACAATTTCTTAACAACTTCATTTGGAGGATATTTTTTATGAATATACTGAAGAAACTGACTGTTGTGTTAGCAGTATTCGTACTGTTGACCGGTTTGACTGTCACTTCTGTCAGCGCTGATTCTTTTCCTTGTGTAGGCATTGTTACCGGAAACAACATTAACGTTCGTTCCGGCGCAGGATTGAATTACGAAGTTATTTCTCAAGTTAACAGCGGCGTGTTATTAGATGTTTTTGAAAAAACCAATAATTGGTACAAAATTGGTACCGGCAATGGTAATTTCGCATACATATGTGCCGATTATGTCAGCATCCGTCCTCAGGACGTAGCCGCCAGAGGTAGCTACATTGGCGGAAACCGTGTCGTTCAACTGGCAAAACAGTATTTGGGTGTACCTTATGTATACGGTGGCAACGGTCCTAACGGATTCGATTGCTCCGGTTTCACTTCTTACATCTATCGTCAATTGGGGTATTCTTTAAACCGCGTTGCTCATGACCAGCTTAAAAACGGTGTTCCTGTCAGCAAGAGCGAATTACAACCCGGTGATTTAGTGCTCTTTATGCGTTCCGGTCGCACTGTTGTCAATCACGTTGGCATTTACGTTGGTGACGGCATGATGATCCATGCACCGCAAACCGGTGATGTGGTTAAATATACAAGTATTACCACCGGTTACTATAACGATTGTTATTATGCCGCCAGAAGAATTATTCGATAATCAACAATAAAATAAACCGTCCGATTTAAATTGGACGGTTTTTTATTATTTCATAATCTTTTTCATTGCAAGAATCAATTCATTTGTTTCCATCGATTGCACCACTGCTGTGCCAATATTTTTCAACATTATAAAATTAATTCTTCCATGCTGCATTTTTTTATCTAAAAGCAATGTATCTTCCCATTGATCCGGCAGGTCCACTTTGGTTGGTAACTGATATTGCTTCAATATCTTTTCAATTCTTTCTGTTGTTCCGCCAACTGTCATACCATTCATTTCTCCAAATTTCGCCGCCAACATCATACCAATGGCAACCCCCTGACCATGGGTATAGCCTTCAAAGCCAAAGGTTTTTTCAATAACATGACCCATTGTATGACCAAAATTCAGGAGCATTCGACTGCCGGTATCCAGTTCATCTTCTTCCACAAGTTTCCGTTTTGCGTCACAGCAATGATATAAAATCTCTGTTAAATCATCAGTTAATTCGTCTCGCCCCCGGCACAATGACAGTTGCTCAAACAAATCTTTTTTGCAAATACAACCGTATTTAATCACTTCAGCCATACCGTCATAAAAATCTCTGTCCGGCAAGGTTTTTAACGTATCAGGGTCAATCAGCACCAACTTAGGCTGATAAAAGCTACCCACCAGGTTCTTTCCTTCCGGCACATTCACGCCGGTTTTACCGCCCACTGAGCTATCAACCTGTGCCAACAGTGTGGTGGGAATTTGAACAAAAGAAACACCCCTAAATAGTGTAGCCGCAAAAAATCCGGTCAAATCACCGATAACACCGCCGCCTAAAGCTACAACAAGGTCTGTCCTTGTCATTCCGAAGGAAAAAGCTTCACGATATAGAACCGAAACACTATCCAAGGTCTTCGACCCTTCTCCCGGAGAAAAACTGACAACTTTTACTTCCCAGTTCTCCTTCGATAAAGCAGCTAAAATCGTCTCTTTATATAAGCTTTCCACCGTTGTATCGGTAACCACAAGAATTTTTTCAGGCTTACAAACTTTTTTTATATACTCTCCGCATACTTTTAAAATTCCCGTTTGAATTAAAATATCATAACTTCGTTCTGCTAACATTACCTGTAATGTTTTCATTGTTTTTGCCCCTTTGTTTACGCTAAAAATTTTTGTTTGCGATGAGAAATTTCTTCCAAATACTTCTGCAACCCTTCTGCATCCTCTGATTGCAGAAATCTTTTGATTTTATTCATACTTTCTTCGAAAACATCAATGCAATTGGATAATTCTTTTTTATTATGCATAAATAATTGCGTCCACAATTTGCTGTCCAGTTTTGCTACCCGAGTACAGTCTCGCAGACTGCCGGCACTGAAGGATTTCGCCTTATCAAGCTGTCTGTTGTCGCACAGAGCAATGGCAACAACATGCATCAGCTGGCTTGTATAAGCAATCATTTCATCATGCTCTTTTGGATTTGTAATCACCGTTTCACGGCAACCGATATACTCAATTATTCTCTTTAGCAATTCAATATGTTCCGGTTGATTATGCTCTGTAGGCGTTAGTAAATAACTTGCATTTTTAAACAGTTCTCCGTCAGATGCATCAAAGCCGCTGGCTTCCTTTCCCGCCATGGGATGTCCGCCAATAAAATCCACATCAGGATTGGTTATCCGATCACAAATCGTTTGTTTCACACCGCAAACATCCGTTACCAACGACCCTTTCTTAAACTGATGGTTATTGATAAAATCCGGCACAGCATCCGGCGGCAAACAAACATAAACTACGTCCGCATCCATCAGGGCTTTTTCGTTGGATTCACAATATTGAATCAATCCTTGCTCTTTCGCTTTTGCAACAACCTCTTCTTTGGCATCTACACCGTAAAAGATAGCTTCGTCAAACCCTTGCAATGCTTTGAGCAATGATCCGCCGATTAAACCAAGTCCTACAATGGTAATAACATTACATTTCACGGCCAACAACCTCTGCAATCTGCCCAACGCGTTTTGTTAGTTCTCTAAAAGCAGCCGGCGTAATAGATTGCGGTCCGTCGCATTTCGCACGTTTAGGGTCATTGTGTACCTCAATCATCAAACCGTCTGCGCCGGCAGCAACTGCAGCCATAGCCATCGCTTCTACCATCCAGTGCATACCCGTTGCATGAGAAGGATCCACTATCACCGGTAAATGACTCAACCGTTTAATAGCCGGAATAACACTTAAATCCAATGTGTTTCTGGTGTACTGCTCAAAGGTACGCACACCCCGTTCACACAGAATAACCTGCTCGTTGCCTCCTGCCATAATATATTCTGCAGACATGAGCCATTCTTCAATCGTATTGGCAAGGCCTCGCTTCAAGAGAATCGGTTTCTTTGTTTTGCCTAATTCTTTCAG
>SVJT01000076.1 GCA_015068865.1 Oscillospiraceae bacterium
AATAATATAATATTCGCCGTCAGCTTCCACTAAATTATAGGTAAAGCGGCTGTTTAACGCAATGGCAACGTTGCCGGGCAGGGTCCAGGTGGTGGTGGTCCAGATTAAGAAGTTAATCTTTTCCTTGGGGATGCCGCAATCGGCAAACACACCGTTATCTTCTGTCACAGCAAATTTAACGTAAATAGAATTTGTTTTATCTTCCTGATATTCAATTTCGGCTTCAGCCAATGCGGTTTCGCAGTCGGGGCACCAGTAAATGGGCTTTAAGCCTTTATAAATATAGCCTTTTTCAGCCATTTTACCGAAAATTTCAATCTGCTTGGCTTCAAATTTGGGGTCTAAGGTGAGGTAGGGGTCTTCCCATTTACCCAAAGCACCCAAACGCTTTAAGGAGCCCATCTGCAGATTCACATATTTCATAGCAAAGTCACGGCAAAGGTTACGGAAGGAAACCGTATCCACTTCGTGACGGTTAATGCCCAGGCTTGCAATGGCCTGACGTTCGATGGGGAGACCATGGGTATCCCAACCGTGAATATAGGGGGCTTTAAAACCATCCATATTCTTAAAACGAGTGATAATATCCTTTAACGTTTTGTTTAAGGCATGACCCATATGCATATCGCCGTTGGCATAGGGCGGACCGTCATGAAGAATAAAGAGAGGTTTTTCCTCATTTTTCTTCATCAACTTTTCATACATACTGTCGTCTTCCTGCCGTTTTAACATATCCGGCTCGCGCTGAGGCAAATTGCCGCGCATAGGGAACTCGG
The DNA here is from genome assembly GCA_015068865.1 of Oscillospiraceae bacterium. Lineage (GTDB taxonomy): Bacteria > Bacillota > Clostridia > UBA1381 > UBA9506 > UMGS755. The sequence goes on from SVJT01000076.1 coordinate 777, forward strand.
TTTTTGGCAAGTTAAGTGTCTGACTGTAATCCATTGGTTATTTCATCCTTTCTGACCTGAGGGTATTTTACAAACTGTCGTCTTTAAAAATATCAAACGATTCCAATTCTTCCAAATTAATTTCAGAAATGGTTGTAATCGGCTCTTTTTGAATGGTCTCTCTTGTTACGGAGAAAACTTCGGCAGCCGGTACCGGTGGCTCCGGATCAACAACCGGTGCAGCAGGGGCTTGTGCAGCGGCCTGTTCTGCCCGTTTTTGTTCTTCTCTTTTCTTTCTCAGCAGCTCTTCCACAACAGGATTTAATTTTCGGGAGGGTTCAAATCCAACGGAACCGGTGATGGGTTTCTGAATGGGTGTGGGTTCCGGCTTGGGTTCTTCCCTGGGAATGGCTGTGGGAAGTGTGAAGGTATTTGTATCTTCCTCTGCCGGGGCTTCCGGTTCTGCCGGTGCCGGTGCAGAGGGGACTTCTGCGGTCCGAGTGGTTTCGGGAGCCGGCTTCGGCTCTTCAACTTCCGGAACGGGCTCAACCTCATAGGCAGGTGTTTTTTTCTCCGGCATATCGGATAACAACTGCATATAAGTAGAAAGCAAAGCGCTCATCTTGGCTTTAAAGCCATTCATTTCGCGCTGCATATTTAAATATGTTTTTTCTAAATTAGAAATAGCACGGTTAGCCTGATTCACAGCTTCAGAGGCTCTGCGCTCAGCATCTTTAATAATGGTTTCAGAACGCTCATAGGCGTTTTGTTTAATATCTTCTGCTGTGCGTTGTGCAACCAAAATGGCATTCTGCATGGTTTCTTCCATACCCTTATAGTTGGCAATGGCATCACTTTGAATGGCATTTTTCTCTCTTAAATCACTGTTTTCACGGTATAATTTTTCATAATCTGCAATCAGAATTTTCATAAATTCTTCCACTTCATAAATATCATAACCGCGAAAGGCTTTGGTAAACTCTTTATTTTCAATATCAACAGGTGTCAGCATAACAGCTCTCCCCTTTAATTAAATAAATTTTTTTAAAACAATTCTCATTCTGCCTTTTTTTGTTTCTCCGATAATGTCTAAAAGCTCAGCCCGACCGAATTTGCGAATGCTGAGCACATCCCCTTGGGATACGGTAAAAGAGGTTTTTGTGCAAACTGAATGGTTCACGCTAACCTGTTCGTGACGAATCATTTGCTCAGCGGTGGAGCGGGAAGCGCCGGTTAAAAGCCCCAGAACACAATCTAAGCGCAAAGAAGCAACGGTGCCGCAAACCGGTTCCCAGGCTCTTGGTAAAATGGTCAGCTCGTGAAAGGGAACTTCGGTTAAGGTAACCGGCAGGCGCCCGGCACGGGTCAAATTAAGGCAGAGATATTCGCTGATGGAATCGCAAGCGAAAATAACGGGATGATGTTCTTCCATAGCCACATCGCCAAGGAGATTCCGTTCGATTCCCAGCGCCATTAAAGAACCGAGAATCGTGCGGTGCCCCGGCTTTTCAGGTGCAGAAAGCCGCAGAGCTGCTATGGGGAATAAAGACGGCTCCGGTTCCATATAATCGGGGAAAAACCCCAGCATTTTACGCTCGGCATCCTCGTAGCCGCCCCAAAGCATATAAGGGACCTGAGGGTGCATCCGCTCTAAAAAGAGGGCACATTCTCCGGGATCTAAAAAACGGCTGAAGTGCGGATAGTTTCCGCGCTCTGTGCCTTGCTCTAAGTCCTCTAAACGGGCCAAAAGCAATTTTTCATCTGTTTGCAGTGTCATATATTAATAGGAAAAGGGGAAGCCTATTTTCAGTTCATCCTTAAAATCGCCCATAATACCAACGTTGTAAGGAGCAATCAGGAAAATGCCGTTGGCAACTTTCTGAATGTTGCCGTCCACACCGTAAACTGCACCGGATAAAAAGTCAACAACACGACGGGAGACGTCTTTATCCAGCTTTTCCAGATTAATAACAACCGGTTTTTTTGCTTTTAAATGGTCAGCAATGTCGCGAGCATCTTCAAAAGTGGACAGCTGCATAACAACCACCTTCATTTGTGCAGAAGAATGGATGTTAACAACCTTGCCTCGTTTGCCGGCAGGAATAGCAGGTTCTTCTTCTGCCTGAGCCATTGAAGATTCAACGGTTTCATCTGCATCAACATCATCAGCAAGACCGATCCATTTTAACATTTTGTTCATAGCACCCATTTTCATTTCCTCCTAAGTTTTTATCTTATCTTTTTATTTTTTTATTTGAATAAGGCATTTCCGATTCGCACCAAAGTTGCACCTTCGCGAATGGCAGCCTCAAAATCACCGCTCATACCCATGGATAAATGGTTCATAGAAACATTTTCATAACCTTCTTTTGCAATTTGATCAGACAGCAATCTGAGTCCTTCAAAAACAGAACGGGTTTCGGTTTCGGATGCACCAAGCGGTGCCATAGTCATCAATCCGCGGATGTTAATTCCCTTTAAGCAGGATAGTTTTTCAAAAAGAGCTTTGGCTTCATCAGCCCCGGCGCCGGATTTACTTTCTTCGCCGGAAATATTAAACTGTACCAATATATCCTGGCAAAGTCCCATTGCTTCTGCTTTTTTGCTGATTTCTTCTGCTAAATGCAGAGAATCAACGGAATGAATCAGCTGCACCTTGCCAACAATATATTTCACTTTATTGGTTTGCAGATGACCGATTAAATGCCAGGTGGGTTCACTTCCCAAGGCTTCATATTTATCCAAAAACACCTGTACACGGTTTTCGCCTAAATTGGTTACACCGGAGTTTAAAACTTCTTTAGCACAAAGAGCATCCACCGTTTTGGTAACAGCCACCAACGTAATATCTTCCGCATTCCGGCTGGCAGATGCTGCAGCCAAAGCAATTCGCTGACGGATTGACTCTATATTTGCAGCAATGTTCATGATAACAGCTTTCCTTCCTCGTAACTGTTGGCACGGACAACAACTTCGTCATAAAGCCTTAAAGGGGTTTCCTTGCTGGCCGAATCAACAATGGCAATATCCTGTGAGCTGTATAAAATATCAACAGGAATGAATTTCAACATATCGTCCCGACGGACATAAACACCTTTTTCTCCGTCTTTTTCCCGCAAACATTTAATGCTGATGCGATACCCGTTATAGCGGCTTTTAATGAATTCCACATTCACCACCCGGCGCTTTAAAAGAGACTCTAAATGCTGATTAACTTCCAGTAAAACCGTTTTAAAACCGTTTTCTTCCGGAGAAATGTATTTAATATCTGCTTTAACCAGATCGCCGGATAAATCATAAAACCGCAGATTAACGGTTTGCCCGGGACGGAGCGTACTCAGTTTATCCGTTGGAATGTTCACGGCAACATAATATAAAAAATTATTGATGATTTTATAACTTGTTCCTGCGGCTTCTTCGTTTTTAGGTTCAGCCTGTTCAAACAGAGAATCAACCTGAGACGGTGTTAGCTGCGTCATGTTATTGGGGGTAATAATTTGTTCAAGACCGTCCACAGAAGCGGAAAAGAGACCGGGAACAGGAGCCGTAATCCGATGCTGGGCCGTTCCGATTTGCGCTTCAATTTCTGATTTCTGCTGTTGCAACTGGTTTAAAATGCTGTTTCCGTTGTCAACACCGGAAATCTGTGCTTTTTTCTCACACAAAGATGCCAGCACCAGCTGAATATCCCCCACAGCACTTAAATCGTTGAGAATAGATTTTTCTACCAGCAGAGAGGTCTGGTCAGAAATTTTTTGCTCTAAACGGGAAATATCATCGCTGAAATTAATCAAATCAGCCTGATTTTTTTCAATTTGTTCAATTTTACTGTTAATCTGTTCCAATCGGGTCCGCAATTCAGGACTGACAGTTCCGGAATAGACAGCGGCAATTTCCTGACCGGCAGAAATACGGGTACCTTCCTGCACAGAGGATTCATAGTTTCCGGCGGCTTCCTGCCTTAAAACCGTTTCGTTTTTAATCAAAAGCCCTTTTGTGCTGACTAAGTCCTCCAAACTGCCTTCGCGCAGGGTTTCTACCCGAATCTGGGGTCCCATCATGGAACGAATCACGTAGATGAGAACCAAAAGGGCAAATATAGGTATTAATATGTTAATTTTACGCTTCATATCCCTTTTACTCCGATTCTGTTGCTATCGAAACCTACAACTACAGCATTTTATAGTAATACATTATTAATTGTACCACAAAATTTGCGTTTATGCAATGAAAAGATGTAATTTTTTCACTCTATTTTCTATAATTTATTGACTTTCAAATTTGGGTATGCTAACCTCATAACCGGTGATGATTTTGAACAGAAAAAATTTTGAAATGTATGATACGGAATTGGATTATTTTTTTCTTGTGAAGGTGTGGCAGAACGGAGAGGAATTTTATGCCTATAATCAGCGCACGCTGGTTCGCGATGAAACCTTTGCCAAGCGGTTTGAAACCAGACGGTCTGCCCGTCGGTGCATTGCCCTTTCTAAATTTGAAAGCTATGAGATTATCAAAAAGAAAAGGGAACATCAATAAAAGGCTGTTGCGTTGCAACAGCCTCAGACTATTATCCCTTAAAACGACCGAAAACCACACGGTCAATACCAGCTAAATCCCGGCGAATATCCACTTGTGTAAAGAATCCGCTTTCTGCCATCAAATGAGTCACGGCATCCCGTTGGTCGTGACCGATTTCCAAAGCCAACAGTCCGCCCTTTCGCAAGAAAGCAGGGGCATTCTGAATAATATGCCGGTAAAAAATCAGACCATCACCGCCGCCGTCTAAAGCTGTGTGCGGCTCAAAGTCCTGCACATCTGCTTCTAAGGTTTCCAGCACTTTAGTGGGAATATACGGTGGATTAGACACCACACAATCAAACAGATCAAGAGAGGGCAGTGGTTTTAAAATATCTGCCTGTAAAACCTGCACCCTGCCGGCAACCCCGTTTCGGGTTGCATTTTTTTTGGCGGTTTCCACGCAAATATCACTGATGTCCACAGCCGTAACGTGACTGTTTGGCAGATAATGCGCCAGGCTGACAGCAATCGCACCTGAACCGGTGCATAAATCCAGCAAGGTAAAGGGTTCCTGTTTGGGAGTCGTCTCTAAAATCAGCTCCACTAAGGTTTCTGTATCCGGTCGGGGGATTAAAACCCCGGGGCAAACAGAAAAATCAAGAGACATAAACTCCCGTTGACCAATGAGATAAGCCACAGGCTCGTGTTTGACACGGCGCACAATCAAATGCCGGAAGGCATCAGCAATGTCTGCTGCAATTTCATCCGTACGATGGGTAACAAGATACAGCCGTTCCCGGTTTAAAAGATGAGCAAGGAGCACTTCTGCATCCAATCGGGCATTGTCAATGCCGGCATTCTGCAACTGTCCGGTGGCATTCTGCAATAGCTCGCCGATTACCATTTGTCATCCTCCGGATTGCCGGTTAAAACAGCATTCAAGGAAGCAATGGCAACCTCTAACTGACTGTCGTCCGGCTCCCTGGTGGTAATCTTCTGCAACCACATACCGGGCAGGCTCACGATACGCATACATTTGCTTTTGCTGCGTCCGGCAAGCTTAATGACTTCATAAGAAAGACCGGCAACCACCGGCAACAGAAGCAACCTAAGACCTAATCGCAGTAAAATATGGTCAACGGAAATAAAGGAGAACAAAATGATGCTCACCACCATAACAATCAACAGAAAACTGGTGCCGCAACGGGGATGCAAGCGGGAAAAACGACGGGCATTTTCAACCGTTAATTCCTCGCCGCTTTCGTAACAGAAAATGGTTTTGTGCTCCGCGCCGTGATATTCAAAAACACGGCGGATGTCCTTCATTTGTGATACTAAGAGAATGTACACAAGGAAAATGATAATACGCACAAGACCTTCTGTCAGTGTAGCTAAAATGTTATAAGGGAAAAATTTACGTACTAAATCCACCAAAACACCCGGCAGAAGCATAAACAAACCAACACCCATCACGAGAGCCAGTGCCACAGAACCGTAAATGGCAGTGTTTTTTAATTTGCTTTCCTTGGCTTCGGCTTTTTTGCGTTCTTCTTCGGTCATTTCTGCTTTTTTAACCTTGTCTTCTTCCTCTTCAATGTCAAAAAACTCAGCAGAAAACATCAAAGCCTTTGTGCCCACAACCAGAGATTCAAAAAAAGAAATAACACCGCGGATAATGGGCAGCTTTAAAAATTTAACCTTTTGCAAAATGGAAGCAATGGGCTTTTTGTCAATGATAATGTCTCCATCCGGCTTGCGAACAGCAACGGCAATTTCCTTCGGACCGCGCATCATAACGCCTTCCATAACGGCCTGACCGCCAATGCTGGTGATATGTTTTTTATTTTCACTCATGTGTTTTCGTTCCTTTCAAACTGATGGTTTTATTGTATCACACAGGAAAAATTTTTTCAACTGTCTTTACAGAATGTTTACAGAGAAAGGGAAAAAATTATGGGATTTTTAGTATAATAAAAAATTTTTTGCACAAGATATTGTGTGTTGAAAAAAACTTTCATGAAAACCGTAATTTTTTTCAAAAAAGTGTTGACAAATGGTTTTGTGGGTGTTATAATATAATTCCGCGCTGAGGTAGCGCAGCGAACCTTGAAAATTGAACAGAGCAGGCTCTTATAAATTCATTTGAGTAATTTTGGATGATAACATTTATTTTAGTCAGTTTTAGACTGGCTGGGAGATTTTAAGTTCCCGATAGGGAGTTTAAGATACAAACTTTTTAGAGAGTTTGATCCTGGCTCAGGACGAACGCTGGCGGCGTGCCTAACACATGCAAGTCGAGCGGGAAGCCTTTAATTGAGACTTCGGTTGATTTTAAAGGTGGAGAGCGGCGGACGGGTGAGTAACGCGTGAGTAACCTGCCCATAAGAGGGGGATAACAACCGGAAACGGTTGCTAATACCGCATATTATGCAGAAACCGCATGGTTTTTGTATGAAAGATTTATCGCTTATGGATGGACTCGCGTCCAATTAGCTAGTAGGTGGGGTAACGGCCCACCTAGGCGACGATTGGTAGCCGAACTGAGAGGTTGATCGGCCACATTGGGACTGAGACACGGCCCAGACTCCTACGGGAGGCAGCAGTGGGGAATATTGCGCAAT
>SVJT01000077.1 GCA_015068865.1 Oscillospiraceae bacterium
TCTTACGCCATGCCTCCCCCGCACCCCTTAAAACGACACAGGGGCGCTGCCCCTGGACCCCTTTACATAGAAAGAACACCTACATAACCCATTTATGGGTAGCTAGTAGTAATTGCATGGCTGGCAAGCCAATAAAAAGCGCACTTGTGCGCAGCCAGTAAAGGGTAGGGTTATGCCCGAAAATGAAATACCACCCGCTATTGAACAGAACCAGTAAAAACGGACAATAGAAAAAAACATCCCCCTATGGTATAATATTGTGCCCCAATTTGTACTGTCTGCACAAACTGGTGCAGTTCAAAATGCCGGGGCTTTTTTGTAAGAATCCTCTTTTCGAAAAGCACGAAAGAAAGCCGTTGTATCAGTAAAAGTCGTGAGAATTTTATAAGAATTTTTATTGTTTTTTATAGCATTTTATAGCTTTTTTCTGCATCTTTAAATTAAGAAAAAACGAACAAAAAAAGAACCGCTAAATCCCATAAATACTGAGTTTTAGCGGTTTCTCTCTTGGTACACCTTCAGGGACTCGAACCCTGGACACCCTGATTAAGAGTCAGGTGCTCTACCAGCTGAGCTAAAGGTGCATGTAGAACTGTTCCCAACAGAAATTTATTATACCACGTGGGGAACAGTTTGTCAACACTTTTTTATAATTATTTTTTCCCTTTCAGCAATGGGCTGAGCCGTTTGTAAAGCAGGAGAGTTACCGTGCAGACCAAAATAGCTTTAATCAGATTAAAGGGGGCAACGCAAAGGAGAATAAATCCAAATGTATCCTTTATAACAGGCCAGATAGCAGATGCTTGTGCAATAATAGCCTCAAGAGGCATCATTTTGCTGTATAATGGAATCATGATATATGCATTGATGAAACAACCGAGCACAACCATTGTTAAGCCACCAACAACGAGCCCCAAGATGGCGCTTTTTTTTGTTTTGTTCTTTCGATAGAATAGAGCTGCCGGCAGCACAAAAACAATGCCGAGCACAAAGTTGGAGAATTCGCCAACACCACCGGTAATACTGCCGTTCATTACAAAATTCAGCAGAATTTTAATGGCCTCAATCACACAACCCGCCAAAGGACCTAATGCAAAGGCACCGATTAAAACAGGAACTTCGCTGAAGTCCAGTTTATAAAAGCCGGGGGCGATAAAAGGCAAGGGGAATTCAACCAGCATTAAAATAGCAGCCATTGCCGACAGGATAGAAACCTTTGTAATCCATTGAAGTTTTTTGCTTTTCATAATAAGACTCCTTCATTAAATTTTGCTACAAAAAAACTGCTCTGTTTTGTGATGGTACAATACAAAACAGGGCAGCATAATAAAACAAAGATAGAAATGACATCTTCTTCCATCCAGACTGTACTGTCGGCTTTGGAATCGCACCAAAATCAACCTGAAATAAGGTTCGCGGGCTAAAACGGACACCGTTTATTACCGCCGGTCGGGAATTGCACCCTGCCCTGAAGATTGTGTTTATTATATTATATACCATAGCAAGAGAAAATGCAAGTAAAAAAGCAGTTTACCGTTAAAAAAACAGTAAACTGCAATGTTTATTTTCTCTTATTACGCAGATGATGCCGGTACAAGTGTGTTTTTAAAGCTTTCCAATTAAAGGGGATGAGGGGATATAAATACCCTTTGCCGGTTACGGTCTTGTTCGTAGCAATGATGATGGGAATGATAATCAGACCGGCAACCAGTCCCCATATTCCAAAGAAATAGGTGAGCAAAAGGAGCATAATTCGCATGAATTTAAAGGCATATCCCAATTCCATGCTGGGTTGGGTAAAACTGGCTATGGCAATGAAGGACATATATAAAATAGTATCCGGTACCATCCAGCCGGATTTGACTGCAAACTCACCCAAAAGCAGGGCACCAATAATGCTCAGCGAGTTCCCCAGCATATTCGGCGTGTTCACCGACGCCAGCCTGAGCACATCAATGACCCCTTCTAACAGCAATAACTGCAGAATAACGGGCACAGCTGACTGAGTGGAAAGATTTAAAAATGATAAGGACTCCGGCAGCCGGTCGGCATTTTCTACCGCTAATAGCCATAGGGGAGAGAGTACCAGTGTAATCCAGAAAACGAGATTCCGTATCCAACGGATATAAGTTCCCACGAGGGGCGGAAAATAATAATCATTGGGTTCTTGCAGAAAGTCGAAGACGGAGGTGGGTACGATCATAGCAGCAGGGGCATTATCTACAAGAATCAGAATATTTCCCTCTAAAAGCGCGGCGGAAGCGGCATCGGGACGCTCAGTATACCGTGTTTTCGGAAAAGGGTTGTACCAGCGCTGATGGATAAGACATTCTGCAATGCTTTCCATATTTAATGTAAGCGCATCCACTGTAATGCCGTCAATTTTACTTCTGACGATGCTCAGGTCATCCTGCTTCACTAAATCGTCAATATAGACGATTGCTACATCGGAACGGGAGCGAGAGCCAACGGAATGCATTTCAACAATCAACTGAGGGTCGCGGATACGCCTTCGGATTAAAGCACAGTTAAAAATCAGAGTCTCCACAAAACCGTCACGGGAACCACGCATAACCCGTTCCTTTTCTGGTTCCTGGACACTGCGTGCCGGATAATCACGGAGGTCCAGCACCAGTGCACCTGCCAAACCGTCGACCAGGAATACGCTCTTTCCGGCTAACAGTTGGGTGACCACATCATCGGTCTTTGGGTAAACATCCACTTCGGTATAGGTAATGAATTTACGGACAAAATCCCATAAATCCGTAGTCCCTTCTATTTGTTTTGGTGTGATGTTAAGCAAACGGGAAACCATCCGTTCCATCACGACATCATTTAAAAAACCGTCTAAATAATACAAGGTGGCAGAACGACCGCCGAAGGAAAAATCCCGGGTGAGCAGGTCGTTACTTTTGCCCACAGGCAACACATCTGCCATTATGGTCTTGTTTTCAGCAAGGCTTTCCTTTAAAATCATAGTTGTACCTCGAAAAAATAAGATTGGTGATCAAAACATGGCAAAAACTATTCTGTTTCTCCTGCTTCTTCTGCAATGAGTGCTGACTGATATTTTTGTAGAATATTCTTTTCCAGAGCATCGCGCATATCCATATTGATGGGATGTGCGATGTCTTTAAATTCGCCCTCCGGGGTTTTGCGGCTGGGCATAGCGATGAACAGCTTGTCAGCGCCTTCGATCACTTTAATATCATGGATGACGAGGGCGTTATCGAAGGTTACGGACACAACAGCTTTCATTTTTGAGTCTAAGTTGATTTTTCTGATTCTGATATCGGTAATTTGCATTTGTCATTCTCCTTTGTCACAAGTATGTTGGTTTGGGGTTATTTTTTGTTAAAGATAAAGAAATATACATAAAATTTTAAAAAGTGCTTTTATTTTTTTCTAAGATGTAATATAATATAAATATAATGGGTAAGTATAGTTATTTGCAGAATGGAGCGTTATATATGAATCAAAAAGGTCAACTTGATTTACAAAATCTTTCCAAATCGAAACCGGTGTATATGATTGGTATTGGCGGCATCAGTATGAGTGCATTAGCTTTAATTTTAAAACAGGCAGGGTTTGCGGTTTGCGGTTCCGATTTTAAAGAAAGTGATATGACTGCTTTTCTGCAAAAACAGGGGATTCAGGTTCATATCGGTCACCGCGCTGAGAATATAGGCGAGGTTTCTGCTGTGGTATATACAGCGGCGATTAAAGAAGATAACCCGGAACTTGCCTGTGCCAGAACGCTGGATGTACCCGTGGTGGAACGGGCGGTGCTTTTGGGCGAAATTATGAAATGGTATCAGACACCGATTGCTGTCAGTGGCACCCATGGTAAAACAACCACCACCTCCATGCTGTCTGAAGTGATGATGGCGGCTGAGGCTGATCCCACGATTCTGGTGGGCGGTATTCTGCCTTCTATTGGCGGCAATATGCGGATTGGCGGTAAGGAATATCTCGTAACGGAAGCTTGCGAATATTGTGGGAGCTTTTTGCAATTTAACCCTAAAATCAGTTTAATTCTAAATGTTGAAGAAGACCATTTGGATTATTTTAAAGATATTCATGATATTGTAGATTGTTTTCATGCCTTTGCGATGAAAACACCTATAGACGGTTTAAATGTTGTCAATGCCGATGATCCCGAAGCAATGGCTTCGGTGCAGGGTACGGCAGCGAAAATGTTGACATTTTCTGTTTTGAATACGGAAGCAGATTTTGCAGCAACGGATGTTGCTTTTAATGAGGATGGTTGTGCAGAATTTACGGTACTGAAACAAGGGGCATTTTTTATGAATGCAACATTATCGGTGCCCGGTATTCATAACGTGAAAAATGCATTGGCAGTCATAGCGGCAGCAGACTACATGGGAATTTCGACTGTGGCTATGCAGGAAGGATTTAATCAGTTTAAAGGAACAAAACGTCGTTTTGAACAACGTGGAATGTTTAACGGCGCTTATGTGATTGATGATTATGCGCATCATCCCACTGAAATCAGAACAACCTTGCAAACAGCTAAAAAAGCGGCCGGCAATGGCAGAGTTTGGTGTGTATTTCAACCCCATACGTATACGCGCGCCTTTAAACTGCGGACGGAATTTGCAGAAAGCTTTACCGAATGTGACGGTGTGATTGTGGTAGATATTTATGCTGCAAGAGAAAAAGATACCGGCTTGATTTCTTCTGAAGAATTGTCGGTTGATATTCAGAATTTTTCTCACAACGCACAGTATGCAGATAACTTTGAAACAGCGGAAACAATGTTGAAAGCATGGGCAAAGCCAGGTGATTATCTGCTGACATTGGGTGCCGGCGACGTGAATAAAATTTGTGCAAATCTTGTTCGGCAAGGAGCTCAATGAGAACCAGGGATTTAACCTTTTGCGGACTGTTGGCTGCCCTGACAGCAGTATTCGCACAAATCTTATTGTTTATTCCCATTTCGCCTGTTCCTGTGAATCTGGCGATTTTAATTCCTCTTTTGTCCGGTCGTTTGCTGGGAATCCGCCGGAGTGTTGTCAGCCAGATGATTTATCTTTTGATGGGTATTATCGGGTTACCTGTTTTTGCGGCTATGCGCGGCGGCGTTGTCATCGTAGTAGGACCTACGGGCGGTTACCTTCTAGGTTATTTGTTAATAGCGCTCATAACCGGACAGAGAAAATGTTTTACAAAACAAACTTATATGTCTGAGTGTATTATAATGAGTTTAGCTACATTGTCGTGTTATGTTTGCGGCACAATTTGGTTTATGCTCATTTCCGGCAACGGGTTGTTTTCGTCTTTGGCTTTATGTGTATTTCCTTTCATCCCCGGAGATGTTTTAAAAGTACTGGCAGGGGCTTATCTTGTAAAAAAGCTTCGCCCTATTTTTAAAATGTGGGAATAATTCTGATACATTACTAATAGAATATACCGTGTACCTTAAGCGCAACACAAGAAGGGAGATATACGGTATGTTACATTGTATTGAAGATAATGAGGCTTTTGCAGTTGGTGTGGTCAGTGGCTATCTTACATATAGTCATGATGTGCACGGAGAACGGTTTTATCGGTTTATGTTACGGTCAGACAGACTGAGTGAAAATGCGGATTTGATTTGCGTAACGGTTTCGGAAAAAATGCTGACAGAAATCAGCATTGATGTTGGAAAACGATTGAAAATCCGTGGGCAATACCGTTCGTATAATAATTACACCGGCGAAGGAAATAAACTGGTATTAACGCTGTTTGCCAAAGAACTTTCCGAGGCTGAAACAGAGGACGAAACAGTTAATGAAATTTATTTAAACGGTTATATTTGTAAGCCGGTTGTGTATCGGGTAACACCTTTTGGTCGCGAAATTGCCGATATGCTCCTCGCTGTGAATCGTGCCTACAATAAATCCGATTACATCCCCTGTATCGCGTGGGGTCGCAATGCACGTTTTGTCAGACATTTAGAGGTTGGTCAGAATGTGAAAATCTGGGGGCGGATGCAATCCCGTGATTATCAGAAAAAAATTTCAGATACAGAAACAGTAACCAAAACGGCTTATGAGGTTTCCATAAACCGATTGGAAATTGGTGTAGAAACGCGAAGAAAAAGGGAGGCTATAGGCCTTGAAAACGAAAGAGAATATACTGTTTGATTTAGACGGTACATTGACAGACCCAATGTTGGGGATAACAAAATCAGTGCACTATGCGCTCCGCTCTTTTGGAATCGATGAGGATTCGTTGGAAAAGCTGACACCCTTTATCGGTCCGCCGCTGAAAGGGTCTTTCCAAAAATTTTACGGTTTTGATGAGGAAAAGGCGGAAGAGGCTCTGGCGAAATACAGAGAGTATTTCAGTGTTACCGGTATGTTTGAAAACAAAGTGTATGATGGCATTCCGGCATTGCTTGAAGGGCTAAAATATCGGGGAAAAAAAGTGATATTGGCAACATCTAAGCCGGAAATATATGCAAGGCAGATTCTGGAGCATTTTGATTTGCTTCGTTATTTTGATTTTATAGGCGGCAGCTTGTTAGACGGCAGACGTGTAGAAAAATCGGATGTCATTCAATATGTGCTGGAAGAAAATAGGATTCAACCCGAAAATGCCGTTATGATTGGTGACCGCTGCTTTGATATATTGGGTGGACAGAGTCAAGGTCTTATAACCGTTGGTGTATTATATGGTTACGGTGACCGAAAAGAATTGGAAGAAGCCGGTGCTGATTATATTACAGAAACAGTTTCGGAGCTTTCGGATTTATTTTTTTAATGTGTTTAAAAGAGAAGGTTACAACAGACAAAATGTTGTAACCTTCTTTTTTTTCTTTGCATATGATGGTATTGACTGCGTAATATCTAAAATCCAGAGGAGGTAAAAAGTATGAATGAAAGATTGCGTAGCGGAGCATATCCCGGTGGCTTGCGTGAACCGAAGGATGCGGTCTGCATACATACCGATAAAATTTATGATTCTTGCAAAGACAAAGATTGTATTGAAGATGCCCGTGTATATTTCACGGCGGCAGCGCAGGAGATTATTGACCGTGCTGTGAATGTGAAATGCAGAAAGTCTGAAATCATTTGGGTATTTACGGATGTGGAGCCGGTGCCGTTTAACCGTGGCTATTTTACGGTGGATTTGAAATTCTTTTTCAAAATAACCTTAGATGTTTATACGGGTGTGGGCAAACCCTGTAAGGTCGAAGGGCTTGCCAGCTTTGATAAAAAAGTAATTTTGTTTGGTTCCGAAGGCTCAGCCAAGGTTTTTGAATCTCGCTATCGTTATGATAGCTTTGATGAGCAGCTTTGGCAGAAAACCAATATGCCAAAGGCGATTGTGGAAGTGGTAGACCCATTATGTCTGTCTGCTAAAGTGGTCGATATTCATGATAAGCTTTGTTGCGGTTGCGAGGAACTGGATTTTTCACGGATTCCTCAGTGCGTTTGCAACGTATTTGAAGATACGCTGGTCATGGGCGGAGAGAAAAAACGGGTGTTTGTTTCCATCGGTTTATTCTCTATTGTAAAAATTGAACGAAGTGTTCAACTGCTAATCCCGGCCTATGACTTTTGTGTTCCGCAGAAGGAATGTGTGGCATCCAGTGAAGACAGCCCCTGCGATTTGTTTGAAAAAATTGAATTTCCTTTTGATGAATTTTTCCCGCCGGAAAAAGATGAATGTTCGTTTGAAACCGTTTCGGAGATTAGAAAAAGCTGTTGCGATAATTGAAAAAAAGGGTGTTGCTTTTAAAGCAACACCCTTCATCGTGTCGAGAAACCTCGACACGATGAGTAGACGTTGAAAAAGGTAGGTATATTTGACGAACGCAAATTCGTCGGCGTACGATGGTACGGTAGAGTTTGCGTTCGTTAAAAGCAAGTAACAGC
>SVJT01000078.1 GCA_015068865.1 Oscillospiraceae bacterium
TTCAAAGAGCAGGTTATACTGCAGGGGGTCTATGTTGGTAATGCCTAAAGAGTAGGCAACCAAACTGCCGGCAGCGCTGCCACGACCGGGACCCACGGGGATGCCGTGGTCTTTGGCATATTTAATAAAATCCCATACAATTAAAAAGTAATCCACATAGCCCATGCTGTTGATAACATCCAGTTCGTAAGCCAGACGTTTTTCGGCTTCCTCGCTTTTTCCATACCGTTTGGCTAAGCCTTCACGGCAAAGGTCGGTTAAATAGGTTAAAGCATCGCCGTTTTCCGGCACCGCATATTTAGGCAGATAAAATTCCCCGAAGGTGAACTCTACCTGACAGCGCTCTGCAATTTTTTCGGTGTTATCAAGGCTTTCCGGTATACCGCCGAACAAAGCCCGCATTTCTTCTTCGCTTTTTAAATAAAATTCATCGGTTTCAAAGCGCATTCTGTCTGTTTCTGCCACCTTGCGGTTGGTCTGAATACACATGAGCACATCCTGATGCTTGGCATCTTCCTGCTTGATATAGTGCACGTCATTGGTGGCAACTAAGCCTAACCCATATTCTTCTGCCAATGCAATCAGCTTGGCGTTCACTTTTTTCTGCTCGCTGATGCCGTGATCCTGAATTTCCAAAAAGAAATTATCCTTGCCGAACATTTCGATGTATTCTTCAATTAAGGCTCTTGCCCGTTTTTCGTCATTTTCCAAAATGGCATTGGGAATATCCCCGGCCAGACAGGCAGACAGGGCAATTAAGCCTTCGGTGTGCTGTTTTAATAAGTTTTTATCCACACGGGGTTTATAATAAAAGCCTTCGGTAAAACCGGCAGAAACCAGGCGCACCAGGTTCTGATAGCCGGTCATATTTTCCGCTAAAAGCACTAAGTGTCCTGTTCGGTTGCCGTTTTCGTGGGTACGGTCGTGCATACTCACGCCGGCGGTGTAAACCTCGCAGCCAATCACAGGATGGATGCCCATTTTCTTGGCTTTTTTATAAAAATCCACCACCCCATACATAGCGCCGTGATCGGTGATGGCAAGAGAGGTCATGCCCAGCTCTTTGGCACGCTCTAAAATAGCATCCAAACGGCATAAGCCGTCTAAAAAGCTGAACTCAGTATGAACATGTAAGTGTGCAAAAGCCATAAGGGCACTCCTTTCTCCTTAGTGTTTGTCCGTTTCGTTATGAATCGTAGGGGGCGACTGTTTTCACATTCATTATTGTAATACACTATTTAAATTTTGTCAAACCAATTCACGTTGTAAAAAAATGAGCAGGGACAAACTCCGCCCCTGCACTCATTCATTATTCATAATCATAATCATCCAAATCCACCACAAAATTTGCCGTTGTGGTACCATGGGGACCCCCGAAAGGATATACGCTGAAGTTTACCGTGTTAGGACCTGAGTTAACCGGAAACTCATCAAAATAGAAATTGAGTTGACGATCAGCATAATAACTCATAAATGAATCCAGTACAAAGCCTCCCTGCTTATTTACATACATGCACAAGATGCCTTTTGTTTCGTGTTCGCCCATTAAAACTGTAAAATTATCATTTTCTATGGTTTTTACATTGGTACACATCTCATTAAAATAAGCTACCGCCTTATCATGACTCTTGCCTGGTGCTTTGAATGTCTTAATCATATTTTTTACGGCTACGGGATCATAAATATGCATTAGTGCATCATTCCGATCATTGTTGGGGTTGTCTACACAAAGACCGATTTCCATAAGCTCTCCATGATTATCAAAATACAAAGGCTGTATGCTATATCTTTTTTCTTTCATAGCCTCTGTGTACTCATAGGGCACAGTATATTCTCCGTTTTGCACAACAGTAAATTCACTTCTTGCACAAAAATCATCAGAATAGGTATAGATAACATTATCTCGAAAACTGTGGTATACCCGAGACCGTCCTAAAATCTCATCCTCATTTTTAAGATAGGATTCAAAACTGATGGTTTTCTCTTCAGGATTCCAAATACTTTTTCCCAAATATTCGGAATAACCGTATTGAGCATTGGGGCTACCTTCTACTTCTCCCAAGGTCTCTAAACAAATGGCTGTTCTGCCGCCAATATTATACCCCTCAACCGGAATGCCGTTAAAATATACTTTAATATTCGTTTTATAAACATCTCCCACTACTTTTCCTGTGGTTCCCCGAGGGATTTCCTCAAATTCTCTGATACCGCGATGAAAAAAAGAGGTTACAGATAGGGTTCTTGTTTCATCATTATAGGTATAGCCAAAGCCGTAATCCGTTAAATCCTCTGCAATGACAACGGTTTTACCGCCGATGTTAAACCCTTCCATGGGTTTACCGTTTACGAAAGTGAGAATGTCCGTCGAATAAATGTGTCCTGCCACCTCACCTTGTGCAAAGGCAGGCGTGCAGAGCAGCATTAACGTCATTGCAAATACAATGGCAATCGTTTTTTTCATACCTTTCACCTACTTTCTTCTCAGTTCGTTCGGGGCTGGATAATGGGCTTGGTCTCCTCCGGCAAGCCGCAGACATAACCGTCACCGATTTTTTCCTTATGTTCTTTCTTTGCCTGTTCAACCAGTTCAGGATTTTCAAAAAGTCGAATCAAGGTTCCGGCAACGGCTTTACCGGCATAGAGCATTGCTTTTTTAGCATACGTGCCTCTGCTCTGGGAGGCCGACTGCCAGCTGTGACCGGGGGTTCCCACAACCCAGTTGCCAATGTGCATCTGCACGGTGGGGCAATTCCAGCTTACATCTGCCGTATCGGTAGAGCCGCCGTGAGCAACCGGCGGTGCCGGATCTAACACTTCTGTTGGGAAAATCGATTGCTTCTCTTCTTCTTTTGTCAGCGTCATGGTTTTCTGCAGGGTCCTGCCAAATGCCATTTCCTCTTCTGTGGGAACAGGCAGCGGAATATCGTGCATGGCCTCGTTAGCTGTAGCCTGCAAGGTGGGAATGGTGATTAAGTTTGCATAAGCACCAATGACCTTGGCACTGACCTCGGTGTCTGTCATTAAGGCGGCACCCTGGGCGATTCTGTTCACTCTTTCATGGAGGTCCTTTACCGAACTTACATCCACCGCACGAATCATATATCTGACCTTTGCGTGAGACTGAACCATATTGGGAGCGCTTCCCCCAGTATCTAAAATGGCGTAATGCAGTCTGCTGGTAAGGTCCATGTGCTCACGGAGGAAATTGGCACCAACATTCATCAGTTCAAGGGCATCCAGCGCACTTCTGCCCTTATCGGGATTCGCGCCGGCATGAGCCGCTATGCCCTCGAAAGTATAATCTACCTTTACGTTGGCAAGGGCAGGACGGGTTCTGACCATATACATTTTTTCGGGATGCCAGCTGACAATGGATTCAATGCCATTAAACACACCGGCACGGGCCATAAACACTTTTCCGCCGCCGTTTTCTTCTGCAGGACAGCCAAACAGGGTAATACTGCCTTTGCCTGTTTCCTCAATATACCGTTTAACAGCAAAAGCCGCAGCCACAGAACCGCCGGCAAACAAATTATGACCGCAGCCGTGTGATTTATCTTTTCCCGGAATGGATTCTTTTTCGGCAGAAGCACCGACCTGGCTCATACCTTCTAAGCCGTCATATTCGGCTAAAATGCCCAGGCTGGGGCTGCCGGTTCCATAGGTTGCCGTAAAAGCCGTGGGAATATCGGCAACATTGCGGGTGACTGTAAAGCCGTTTTCTTCTAAAATGCCCGTAATCAGATCTGCCGCAAAATATTCTCCAAAGCACGTTTCGGGGTTATCCCATAAACTGTCAGAAATATGGCAGAATATATCTTGTTTTTCATCAATCACATTTAAATATTTTTCAAATTGCATCTCTTTCACTCTTTCCGTTTTATTCTTAATTCAGCCGAGTTCCGAAACACATTCTTTTGCAATTTTCATCTCTGCTTCAGAAACTTCCTCATCAACATCACAAAATGTATTATTAAGAACGTTGTTTCCTGACAGAATAGCATACCAGAGCAGGCCAACAGCATACCGGCCAAGACCATAGCTTAAATGATAGGTATCTCTGTGTACCTTTGGGATGCCCCTTGCAATGAGCTTTTGCAAAAGTTCGCCGGAGGGAATGAGGATATCGGCATTGATGTCTTCAAAGGCTTTCTGATAAGCTGTCTTTATGTCTTTAAACATGTCCGCCTGGTCTTTATATCCCAGCTTTTCAGTTAATAATTTAGAACTCTGCTCATAGGCCCATGTCTGGTGAACAGCGATTTTCGCTTTGGGGGCACACAGTTTTATGTAGTCAACCAATTTGTTCAGATAGGGTTTATAGGTTTCGTAATCCGGTGACTGGGTGCTGACCTGCTGAACCGTTATCACATCCCAGTCGTGGCTTAACAGTGCCTCTTTCAATGACACCTTAAACCCGGTGCTTTCTCCGTTCATCTCCAGCATATAGGCAGGTTTTTCACTGAGCATATTGCGATAGTGAAGAGACAGCGGGCAGCCGCTGATATACAGATTGAAGGTGTTAAGAAAAAATCCGTCTGCCCTTGCAATTCGATGCAGACACCGATGGGCATCCTGAGAAAAACTGTTGCCTATGGATAAAATGTTCATGTTTAAACTCTCCTTCTTGATGCAATGATTACCAAATTTCCGATTTTACATTTATAATAAGTCCGTTGAGATCAATATATTATTTTTATGTTTTTCTATTTGCTCATACAAAACAAGAAAAATGTTTACACACTATCAGCTCTTTTTTTAAATTTCAAAAATTGAACCATTTGGATGATAAAAAGGACTATATGTGCCAATCCCG
Organism: Oscillospiraceae bacterium; assembly: GCA_015068865.1. Taxonomy (GTDB): domain Bacteria; phylum Bacillota; class Clostridia; order UBA1381; family UBA9506; genus UMGS755. The sequence continues at coordinate 4,817 of SVJT01000078.1, forward strand.
CCATACATGCCACCATTAACGCTATCATCGAAAGATCGTCATGCCGCACCAAATTAAACAAAAAATACGTAGGACCTATATCGGCGAAATCGGGCAACAATACCCAAAACATTAAATGCGTAATGATAAAAAAAAGATTGATTACCTTTACTCCGGGAGATTCTGCAGTGTATAAAGATGCGTATAAATTTGTTATTAAAAAAAGCAGCGGTTGAACGATTGGTATTAACATGAACGTCATAATCACTCTAAACCAACCCATATTAAAGAACCAGGAGGCTGCCGTAACCACAATACAGATCAGAGAGATAATCAAAGCTTTTTTGTGTTTAAACAGATGTTTCTTTTTGATGAATTGTATCATTTTTATAATTCCAAAGACTATCAGTCCCACCATTGCCAAAAGCCTCAACAATCCAAAGATCGCCGAAAAAGCAAAATAACCAAATCTAAATATGTTTTCCGTTGTCATATACGTCATCTCCCTTCTATCCCCGTTATATAATGAGGGATTACAATCATTATACCTTTTCTCACGCAGAAAATCAACCGTTCATACTGAGTGCTTTATAAATCCCTTTTCGGGGTGGCTGACCGGTTTCTTTTACGCAGGCTTTATAAAAAGCCGAATAATCGGCAAAGCCGGACAGAGCTGCCGCTTCGCTTAGGGAGTGACCGTTCTGATACAGGTCTTTCGCCAGCATCAGCCGTTTGTGGGTGATATAGCGACCGATGGTCATCCCCGTATATTTCTTAAAAATACGGCACAGATAATATTTAGAAACAAAAAGCTGTTCTGCCAACACATCCAAAGACAGCTCTCCGGTTAAATTGCGGTTAATATAAGCAGAGGTTTTTCGCACCGCCACGCTTTGAGGCAGACCTGTCGTTTTTTCCGGCTTTAACTGGTTTAAGGCGTGCAACAGCTCAATAACAGCACAGCGAATAACCACCTCGTTATCCTCGCCCTCATTAATATACCGATCAATCCGTTCTACAGCATCTAAAATAGCGGAGTTTTTAATGCTGTCGCTGCGGATGATGTTCTCCGTACCCATTTCTCGGTTGGTAAAAATGTCCCGATAGCGAACACAATCATTATTCACAAAAAATTGGTCATTTAAGGATAGCACCACCCGTTCATAAGACGAAACCGAACGAAGATAAATCTGATGCATTTCCCCGGGGCAGGTTACGATGGCATCCATGGGCGACAGGGGATGCTCAACACCTTCAACGATGAAGCTGGCATCGCCACGGATAAAAATCAGCAATTCATATTCTTCGTGAGTATGAATATTGTAGTTGGACACCACGGGGGTTTCATCCCATTTACGCCAATAGAAAAAGCTGTCGTCTGAAGCTTCTATTTTGTTGTTTTTTGCCATTTTAGCACCCCTTTTTTTCTTCCTTGTGACCATTTTACCATAGCATGGCAACATTTGCAATGTTTATAGCAATATTTTTATAGAAAATGGAAAATATTTTATGTTACAATGTTATTTGTATGAATAAGCATTTTTTTACTCCGGCAGGGTAGACTAAAACAGAATGCCCTCCCGAAAATAAAGGAGGAAACCACTATGATGAACAGAAATCTCGGCGCACAGCTTTATACTCTGCGGGATTATTGTCAGACGGAAAAAGACTTTGCCGAAACCATGGAAAAAGTGGCAAAAATCGGTTATAAAACCATTCAGATTTCCGGTGTTGGCCCACTCTCTCCCGAATTTATGAGAAAAGAGGCCGATGCAAACGGCTTGCAAGTGGTTTGCACCCACCGTCCCTTATCGGAATTTTTAGATAACCCAAAAGAGCTGATCCGCTTTCATCAGGTACTGGGTACCAATATTGCCGGTGTAGGCTGCTTAAGGGGTTCTTATGAAGAAACCCCCGAAGGCATGGCTGAGCTTTTAAAAACACTATCCCCCATTGTGGCAGAATTAAAGGCAAACGGCATGGCTTTTGGTTACCATAACCACGCCTGTGAATTTAAATATATGGGCAATAAGTGGATGATGGATTATCTGATAGAAGAAACCGACCCGGAAGGCTTTGTATTCATCCCTGATGTGTACTGGATGGCATATGCGGGCGTAAACCCCGTTGATTATTTGAAAAAAATGGGTAAACGTGCCCGGGTTGTACATTTTAAAGACCTACAGGTAACTGAATTTTCCACCATTACCTATACAGAAGTGGGTCAGGGCAACTTAGACTGGAAGAGCATTATAAAAACCTGCGACGAAATTGGCGCCCAATGTGCTGTTGTTGAGCAGGATAAATGCCCCGGCAATCCCTTTGACAGTTTACAAATCAGTTATCATAATTTAAAGAAATTGGGGTTTAATTAATATGCTTAATGCTTGTATTGTGGGTTTTGGCGCCATTGGCCCCACTCACGCTCGGGCTGTTGCTGCAGCCGAATACGGTCAGATATATGCCATTTGCGATTGCAATAAGGAACGTGCCGATAAAGGCGCCGAACAGTATAACTGTCGTGCCCTTTATGATTTTGTAGAAGTTCTTTTGGATGATGCCATCCAGGTTGTACATATCTGTACCCCTCACTATTTACACGTGAATATGGCTTGCCGCGCCCTTTCTGCCGGTAAACATGTAGTGTTAGAAAAACCAATGGCTTTGAATCAGGCAGATTTATATCGGTTGATGGATGCGGAGAAAAACGCAAAAGGCACTCTTTGCATCAATCTGCAGAACCGGTTTAACAACTGTATTCAAACTCTTTTAAATATTATGAAAACCGATGACAGCTTAGGTGCTCTGGTGGGCATCATCGGTACTCAGTTCTGGCAACGGGATGAGCATTATTACGGCAAAAGTCCCTGGCACGGTCGCTGGGATACAGAAGGGG
>SVJT01000079.1 GCA_015068865.1 Oscillospiraceae bacterium
TTTCATTGTGAATTGCATAGTCAATAGCACCCAAGCCCATAGGACCAACACCGGCTAAGATTGCCATGTTGCCGCCAACTACGGTACCCATTTCGTGTACATAAGAACCGGCTTTGGTGTGATAGTTTGCGTGGAAACCGCCAACGATACAGCTCATGGGTTCAGCCAAAGAGCCATAGAAGAACGCATCACCGCCGTAGTTAAGCAGGCTGCCTGTCTCCATAACTTCGTTAGGGATAACAATATAGGTTGAGCTGCCGCCGATATTCTGATAAGAATAACCGGGAGCAGCCAAAGAGCCTTTGTAGTTCATAGCAGGCTGAATAGCAAAGCGCTGACCGGCTTTGTACTTATCTGCCCACTTGCTGCCAACCTTTACGATTTCACCACAGAATTCATGACCGATAATGATGGGGTTTTCTGCCACATCATCAGGCACACGCTTGTGGTCAGCGCCCTGGATGGCTGCTTTGTAAGAAGACATACAAATACTGTCGGAAATAACGTGAGCTAAAATCTCACAGTCTTTAATTTCCGGCAATTCAAATTCTTCTAAACGCAAGTCATTTTTGCCGTACAGTCTAACTGCCTTTGTTTTCATTTTGACACTCCATTTCCTCGTTGACATTGCAACGAAAACTATATTTTTATGTATTGTTCACTATATAATTTCCATACCCACACGTTTTGCCAAAGCGGCAAGCTCTGCTTCCGGCGGACCGTCCATAATCAAAACATCCACATCCTCCGGATAACAGAAAGTGTAGGGCATGGTTTTACCCAATTTACTTTTATCCATTAAAATAACGGTTTTCTTAGCTTTTTTAATCACAAACCGCTTGAGTTCACAGTCATACAAAGTACCGTTGGTAAAACCGGCTTCTTCACTGTAACCGCTGGCGGCCACAAAAGCAATGTCGATATTAATGCGGCTCATATAGTCCAAAGCACCGGTACCGGATACGCACATATTCCGCCGGTTAATTTCGCCACCGATTAAGTTCACCGCTGCATTCTGATTACGGGAAAGCTCCAAAGCCACATTCACCGCATTGGTCACCACCGTAAAGCGACCGGTTTGCAACAGACCGGCAAGCTGCATCATAGTGGAGCCTGCATCAATAAAAATGCTCCGACCTGCTTCAGCCAACGGTGCTGCTTTTTCTGCCACAATCCGCTTGCCGGTAGCATTGAGCATTTCACGTTGGGCATAGTCCCCTTCCACATCCTGAAACAGACTGCGGGAAAGATGCCGGAGCGATTTGGCACCACCCTTAATTTTAACGACTTTATTTTCCGTTTCCAAGCGGTCTAAATCACGACGAATTGTCATGGAAGAAACATCCGGAAACAGTTCTTCCAGCTCGTGCAATGTGACTTGCCCGTTTTGTTCAATTAATTCATAAATGGACTGCCGTCTGTCCTTCACATCCGTCACCACCTAACGAAAAAATGTTATTTTTTTTCATACCCATGTTATTATATAACATTTTTAGGAAAAGGTCAAGAATTTTTTATGACTTTATATTAAATAATGAAAGTTTGTGTAATGTGACATAAAATAAAGGAAAATGCTTCCCTGCAGTTAGATAGATTTTGAATTAAAAACATTCTGCTACGCCGAAGGGGTCCAGGGGCGAAGCCCCTGTGTCGATTTAAGGGGGTCGAAGGGGGGAAATCGAAATCCCCCCTTCGTTTTGCTACTTTTGCAATCAAAAGTAGGCCCGCCCGGCAGGACATAAAAAAAGAAAACTATCTGTTAAAACTCAACTTCTTTTTGAAGTTCTTCCATCGAGATCTTCTTATTTTTACGAAATGTAAAAAAGAACATAAAAGAATAAAAAAAATTATGTATCATATAATACAGTAATTCAAAAGGATAGAAAAATTTACAAAAGAACGATTTACAATACATTTTTTCACCTTTTGATTGTTTAAAACATTTCACACATACTTTTGTCATTTTTAATCACCTTGCATATTTTTTACTATGGTTCATTATAACATAATAAGCTTTAAAACGCAATACATATGCAATGCATACTGATTTATAAAATTCATATACAATAGTATTGCAGAGGTGATTATATGAAAAAATTTAAAATTCCATCCATTCCGCCAACAACAAACAAATGCATTCGTTTTCCTAACGATGTTATTGAAAAAGTTGAAAAGGCAATAGAAGGCAAAAATTGTACTTTTACGGCATTTGTTGTTGAGGCTGTAAAAGTAGCATTAGAAAATATTGAAGATGAAAAATAAGCAAGAACCCCAATCCTTTTGGATTGGGGTTCTTGCTTTGTAAAGGCCCCCTTGCCTAAAGGGGGCTGTCAGCGCAGCTGACTGGGGGATTCATTTACAATATATGTTCCTCTTTTTAGAATCCCTCCATCACCTTCGGTGGTCCCCCTCCCTTTAGGCAAGGGAGGCTTGATATGGTTTCGGTTATACTCTAAACCGCCCTGTGCTAAAATCAACAACCTCTACAGCATCAACCGCGACTTAATCGTCTTCATATAGCCGGTTGGTGACTGTTTTTCATACTGCTTAAAAATCCGGCTAAAATAATGCACCGAAGAAAAGCCAACCAAAGAGGCAATCTCCGTTAAATTATACTTTCCGCTTCTCAAAAGCCTTTTGGCTTCTTTAATTTTCAGCTTGTTAATATAAGCAATCACCGTTTCGCCACAAACCGCACGGAATTTATGGCACAGGGTTGTTTTGTTGGTACCAAACAAAAAGCAAAGCTCCGAAAGGCTGATTTTTCCCCTAAAGTTTTCTTTCAGATAATGAACAATCTCCTGCATTTTATCATCAGAAATTTCACTGTTTTGTTCCGATTCCTCATTATTTTTACTGCGAATCAACTCAATAAACAGATTTTCCAGTTTAATTTTAATCATCTGGTCAGCCCCAAAGGGATATTCCTTCCGCTTTTTCATATCCCGCTGATTGGGCACATCATAAGGCGGCAGAAACACACTTCTGCCCTCTTTGATAATTTCCGTCAGCAGTTTAATCTGCCCATCGGTAAGAGTGACCGGTTCAGCGGCAAACACATCAAGCTCCGGTGCCATACATTCAAAACCGATGATAATGACATTCGATGCCTCTTCCTCAGGGCAGGTCAGCGAATGGATTTCATCAGCCTGATGAACGAGAATCTGATTTTCAGAAAGCACCCCGGTGTAATGATCAGCCTCCACATTGATAAAGCCGCTATCTACATACAAAAGTTCCCGAAAGCTGTGCCGGTCTTTAAAGGTATGATACTGTTTGGTAAACTCAAAATAGTGAATGTTGGCAATTTTAGAAACCTCCATCACCTTTGAAAACCGTTTTAATTTATATTCCATAAAGCATCACCATCGCAAATGTTTACTTGCAACCAAGCGCTTCCATTTCTTTTTCCAGCTGTTCGTTATCTGCCATCACCTTTTCTACCTTGCCTTTCAGCTCACTTAAAAAGGTGTGCCAGCTATCGGGTGCTACAAAGGGATTACCGCCTTCCGCCAGTTGCTGCGCTCTTTTCTCCATCGTTTTGCTGTTATAGGGGTGATTACCGATATGTACCACCACCGGCTCATCCCACACTTTTTCAATCGAAGCAAGCATCTGCTGGGGGCAATCATAGCCAGACTCATTGCAGAACATATAAGGAAGAGAAAGCGCATTCACCCCTGCGCCGCCAAACATACCGGCCAGATAGGTTTTGCCGTTGTCTGTCACTTCAAAAAACATACTTAGAACGCCGGCAGTGTGTCCGGGAGTCAGAACAAAACGGATTTTCACGTTGCCCAGCTCAAAAACATCCCCGTCCTCAAACTCAAGGTCAAACTCAGGAAGCTTAGCAAAGGGATAGATGCTTCTGGCAATGGCTTTATCGGCTCTTCTTCTCAGCATTTCGGCATCAATCCGGCTGATGGCCAGTTTTGTACCAAACATATTTTTAAACTCACTGGATGCGCCAAAATGGTCACTGTGACCGTGAGAATGAATGATGTACCGAACATTGGCCGGGTCAAAGCCCATGCGCCAGATGCTGTCAATCAAAAGATGCTCCGCACCTAAAAAGCCGGAGTCTAACAAAACCAACCCGTCTCCTGTATCAATCATGTGAACACACACGCTTTTATCCCCCACATAGTAAAGCCCGTCTGCAATTTTAAAAGGCTCAATGCGGGCAACAGAAGGGTTAGCATAAAAATCCGCGTGTTTTCCATGGTAACCTTCCACTTTTTCTCTTCTTTTTGCTGTTAAAAACTCTGCCCTTGTCATGTTACATACCTCTCTTTATGATTTGCTGTGTTCTTTTATCTTTTTATATTGGTTCTTTAAATTTAATTCTTCATTTTTGAATATAAACACAAGCAACATCTCCTGCCTTTACGAGGAGTTTACCATTATCGGATAACGCCGCACCAAAGATGATCCGATCAAATGTGCAGTCAATATATGCGTCAGCTTTACCCGTATTAAACAGATAATGAAGTTCACCGTCCGGTGTTTCATTTATGGTTGTGATAATCTCCTTGCCGTAGTTTTCCATTCTGTGAGCATCGCCAAGAAAATGCCCGACAAGTTTCTTCCAGCCCTTCTCACCAAACTCACCGTAGCTATAACCAATACTGGTTCCAAAGAGAACAATTTTGCCTTTGCCTGCCGTTACGCTGACGATGGCAGGCATCCCGTCATCAAAGGTTGCCAGAACATCTGCATTCCCCACTTCATAATCCGTTCTGTAGGGCTTTATGGTAACCCGCTCTCCTTCTACCGTAAAGGTTTCATTTCTATGCTTAAAATCTCTTACCCTGTTATGCCACCGGGCATCTATAAGGTCTGTAAAAAGCACACGGTTGGTTAACCAGGTGTTTTTCTGTCTTAAGCCGAAGCCTTCGTCAAGGAGCAGGGTTCCGCCATTTTCCGCAAAGCTCTTGAGCGTTTGTTCTGCTTGTCTGTCAAGCATTGCGCCATAGGGAACATAGGCTACTTTATACTCTGCAATTTTCTCAATGTCACGACTATCGATGAAATCTACACGGTAGCCTTCCTCCATCATCAGTTTATACATCCCGTGAACTGCAGTATTATAGTAATTGACCGCATTGGGATGTTTTTCGGCAACAAAAAGCTCATCGCCATGATCTTCAACCGCTGACATCAGCATAGAATCAAAGTCATATACAAATACAACATCTGCTTTTTTAGGCGCGCTGGCGGCAAACAGCTCCTTGTTATCTGCCAGGATTTTACCCACCTCGCCTACCACCTTGGTGATGGGTTTATCTGTTCCGTCCATATTGACAAAGCCTGCCAGATTATTCTCTAAACCCAGTCTTTCCGCTCTCATCTGCCAGTACATAAGACCTTTTGCCCCGTGAGAAATAATGCTCCAGAGCATATATTTCAGCGCCTCAGGCTTTTCTGCATCATACCAGGCACCCCAGTCTGCATAGACCTCGTGAACAAAGAAGTTTTCATCAATACCTCTTAAATAATCACACAGCATCGGCGTGTAGATCTTAATCTGTTCCTCTGTGTGGAATGCACTTGTAATAAAGCAGGATGTCCCGTAAAAATCAACCGCCTTCGATACGGTATAATCATCACTGTTATCATCAAACCCGTTCTGGAAAATGGCGGCAAATCCAACATGACTCATAATGGGTCTTTCTTTATCAACTTTTCTGATTTCATCATAAACAAATTTGAGTTTATCGTGTAACGCCTCGCCTGCACGCCATTTTCTGTAGGTATAAAAATCCCAGTACCCGTGGGGCACACCGGAATAGGGTATAGACTCAAAATCCGCTTCAGCAAGACCGAAAAACGCATTGAAATTCTCTATTGTCTGATACTGCTCCTTAAGATACTCTCTCCACCGTTTTTGGCAATGCTTGCAGGCACAGTCTCCAACCGGACGACTTCTCGCCTCATTCCACACATTCCAGAGGATGAGGGACGACCGCTTATAATATCTTTCTGCAAATACCCGTACAAATTTCTTGGCACGCTCAATCACCATTTCGTTGTCAAAGCACGGCAACCAGCCACCCACATAAAACGCACCGTGGCTTGTGGGTACAATCGGTGTGCCGTCAGGATTCATTCTTGTGCCGTCATATTTATCATATATATATTGCGGAGCCGTTTCCAAAAGGAACTTAAACACAACCTTTTTGTTGTGTTTTTCTGCCAGGTCAAAAAGCTTATCTACATCATCAAAATAATAATTATCTTCCCCACGCTCATTCTGACGCCATTGAACGCGAATCTGCATGGCTTCTATGCCAAGCTCTCCCATCTTTATGATGTCCGGCTCCCATTCTGACTCAAGCGGAGTCGGCGCTCTGTAATATTGTGTGCCGTAAATAATATCATCAAAGTATTTCATATTTGTTCTCCTTTGGATTTGTTTTTCGATACTCTCATTATATCACCGTTACTCCAAAATGGCAATAGTTGTATGAAATTAAATTCATTTAATATTGTGCAAAAAGTATTTACTATTTTCTAAATACATAAGAAGAATATAATTATATAATTAAAGTAGCAAATCAAAATAAATTAAAAAGGAGTTGTTTTCCATGGCAAGAATTTGCATTCCTGATTATGAGTATAAGGAAAGAATTGCAAGAGCTGCTAAACTGGTTGCTGCAAAAGGCCTTGATGTAATGGTTGTTTCCAGCACCGAGTCTGACTATGCTAATGCAAGATATTTCAGTGGTTTCTGGCCCCTGTTTGAACGTGCAGGTGTGGCTATTGCCGCTAACGGCGATGCTGCTTTGATGGTAGGTCCCGAATGTATCATCTTCGCACAGGACGTTGGTAAGATTGATAAAGTCTTCTGTTTAAGAGAGTTCAGAGAATCTGCTGACCCCTCTTACCCCGAGTTGCAGGCCAGCACTTTTAATGATGTATTCAAAGCTATTGGCGTAACCGGCAACAAAATCAAAATTGGTCTGGGCAGCTACGTTGAATGCACCCTGCCTATTTACGAAGGCTTAAAGAACAGCTATCCCGAAGCTGAAATCGTTAAATGTAACGACATTATGGTAGAATTAAGAAAGATCAAGAGTGCTAACGAGCTGGCTTGTATTCAGGAAGGCTTCCGCATTGTTGACCTGGCTACCGATGAAGTTATCAGAAACTTAAAGCCCGGCGTAACTGAACTGCAGATGGTTGGTATCGCTCAGCGCGTTATCTATGAAGAAGGCGCAGAATATGAAGGTCTGCCCATGTATGTCTTCAGCGAAAAATCCACCAGCCACGCTATCAGCCGTTCCGGCTACAGAACCATTAATAAAGGCGACATCGTTCAGTTGAACCTGTCCGCTAAGATTGACGGTTACTCCCCCGCTATCGGTCTGCCCATCGTTATGGGTAAATTAGAAGGCGAAAGAAGAGAAACTGTTGAATTCTGTAAGCAGGCTCACGATTGGACCATCGACCAGTTAAAAGCAGGCGTTATGGCTTCTGATGTGGCTAAGGGCTTCTACAATATGTATGTTGAAAACGGCTACAAAGACAGCTATGTATACGGTCCCTGCCACGGAACC
>SVJT01000080.1 GCA_015068865.1 Oscillospiraceae bacterium
AAAAACCTGTACCGCTTTCCGGTAGGCTTGCTCTTCTGTTTTAGGTGCTAAAATAAACACACACGTTCTCCCCTTTATGCTCTGTTATTATCATCATTATAACACAGCACTCATCAAATTCAAACTCAATTTTGAACAAAAAAGGTTGAAATTTCGAAAGTAAAATGACTTATTGTTTTGTGTAAACAAATTCGTAATGTTCCCCATCTGCAATGGTTACACTGTCCACACCGGTCATCACGGATTCCCCATTTTTCGTAAGTCCCCAATAGCTTTTAGTTTGATTGTAATCAGCTAAAATACCGTTCACCGTTTTAATATATAAGCCATAGGCACCCTGTTCACCGGAGACCAAATTATGTTCTGTCAATACCTCACCCAGATTTTCTTTGTCAGTATGAAGGATGAAGGTCACCGATTTTTCCTCTGCTTTTACTTCTATCAGTACGGTTTTACCGCCACTTCCCAGTTCTGTATCCTTGGTGTATGTTGCTTCTGCCCAAATCTCAGTATTGGCAGTTTTGGTGCAGGACGCAAAAGAAAAACAGCATATTAATATTAAAACAAAGCTAAACAATCTATACATATTCTTTTTCATAATCATCATGTCCTTTCTCATTGGTTAAAAAAGATACTTATATTGTATACAAATCGACAGATGGTGTCAACTGTTTCACCATAAAAATTCTCAAGGCTCCCCCTTGAGGGGAAACCATAAAAGCCTCCATCGCCTAGAGGGAGGGGGACCACCGAAGGTGGTGGAGGGATATAAGATGGATTTACGTAAAGATAGGAATCCCCCAGTCTTGGCTACGCCAATCCAGCCCCCTTTAGGCAAGGGGGCCTTTTTTTGAGGGGGAGGCTTTGGTGCAAAAAAGAGCCGGGCAAAATTGCCCGGCTCCATGCAATGTAACGATATATAAAATTATTATAAGAAATTCAGATTATTCTGCTGTATAGAGCAAATCAATGAACTGCGTTTCAATCGGCTGGACATCATCCGTATCAGTCCAGATGAATGCCTTTACTTTTGCACCGTTTGTCAAACCGGTTAAGTCTGCAGCCGGAACAGTCACATTCAACGTACCCTGTGCGCCTGCTGTAAAGTCAGTTGCTGTTTCATCGCTCAGGTATGCCTTAACCAATTTGCCGCTTTCATTATACACACCAACCAGCATAATTCTTGTGCCGGCTGCTTCAGCGGTATCAGCATAGTTAATCACAATGTCATCAGTGAGGCTTGCAAAAGAGTTTTCTTTTATTTCGCCTGCCTGTTTAGCAAACAGACCTTCTTCAATTTTAATTTCATAATAAGCATAACCATTTTTTGTAGCATTTTCTGCTACTAAAATATTACCATCAGAAAGCAGAGCATTTGCAGCTAATTCATTACTTGTCAGAGATGCAGCTCCGGTTGCTGAAGTTGCATTCTTAAGAGTCAACATCGTAGTTTCATCTGCATAAGCACGTAACGTGCAACCATTACTAATACCTACAAGGTCAGCTACAGTAGTACCATAAGGAACTGTCAGCACACCATTTTCTACATTTGCATCAAGAGAAAGGCCTGCCGGTGTATAAGTCCGACCATGCAACCCATTAGAAATTTTAATGTTATCAATAGCATAAGCATATTCAGAAACAGGATATGCGGTACCACTTGCATCTACATTGCTTGCATTATAAGTTAAGGCATAAATACGAAGAGTTAATTGGCTGATTACACTCTTTGAATAACCACTTTCTTCAATGATACCAATCTTTTCACCATTAACATAGGCAATCACATCACCACCATTGATATCATCATGACCACGACCATGACCCTGGGGCGCAATTTCAAAGGCTACATGAGTCCATTCATTTTTCTTGAACTCACAAGCAGGGACAGTTTCGCCTTCTTCAGTTTTATACGAGCCACCTAACTTTGTGCCGGAAACTAAAGCTCGGGAATTACTGCTGTTATTTTCATCATAATAATATAAAGTAATATTCGTACCTAATTCGCCTAAACGAAGAAAGTCAAATTCCAATGTAATAGGATCGTTAGTAGCATGATTCACATAATTACTATATGCAATAGTCGGCGCATCCATAAAAGCATCGCCTTCAACCGCTTCTGTGGTACTGGTTACTTCCATGGTCGTTTCATCTATTTCGAAAGAACCATTCTTATACTTAGCCGTACCGGTTTCAACGATAATATTAAAGGTTCCGGCAACTTCATCAATCCATTCGGTTGATGTTCTGGTAACTGTACAGCTTGACACCGGACCGGTATATACAGTTGCATTATAATAAGCTGATTTAGTATACCCAGTTGTAATTCTTGTATGCAATGCCTGGTCACCAATACCCTTACCAGCCAATCCAAACTGAGTAGAACCATAAACTTTAGTAAAAGCTGTTCCGGAAGAAGAACTCTCTTTAAATATCGAAAAAGAATCTGCACTTGATGTATTATATTTTGTATCAAATTGATGCGCCTGCAGAGAGGAAGATGCATAAACACCAGCAAAATCTTCATTGACATACACACCATTTACAGGACCCTTAATCTGAGCAGGATCTTGGACTGTTACAGCAAATGCTCCCGTGCTCATGAGCATCAGCATAGCCAATGTCAGGCACAGCATTCTGGTTAATTTTTTCATAAAAATCACCTCATAAAAAATTTTTTATATGTTAATTTAAAAATACTTTACTCCTGTATACCATCATAATACAAAACCTCTACACTCTTCAACGGAAAAATTATATCTTTTTCTTGAGAAATTATTGGTTCTGTTCATTGGAGGATATACCCTTCTGCAAAATCTCGTTTCTGTATCTACTGGGAGACATTTTTTCAAATTCCATAAATTTCACACAGAAATAGTTGGGGTCTTTAAAACCGACATTATAGGAAATTTCAAAAATTTTAAGGTCGGGGTTCGCCAGCAGCTTTTTAGCATGCTCAATCCGCACACCTATCAGAAACGTGTTGAAATTCACACCCACTTTTTTCTTGAACAACTGACCTAAATAGCAGGTGTTAAAGTGATATTTTTCCGAAATTTTGGAAAGGTTAATGTCCTTTTCATAATTTTCGTAAATATAATCAACTATATCGCCTATAATGCCTGTAAAGCGTTCATTTTTCAAACTCTTCAGGTACTCTTTGGTCTCTTTAAGCCTGGTTTTCAAAAATTCACCCACACGACTTATGTGCAGATTTGTTAACTTATCGAACATATCGAACTTAAACAGAATGGTTTCCTTACTGCCGCCAAGTTCATCTGCCGCGATCATTAAATCCATCGCCAGGCTGTTCACATACATTTTCACCGACTCAGGAGAAATGTTATTCTCCCTCATGACCCGACAAAGAGCATCCACCGCCAGATTGATTTCCTCATCACTGCCCTTAGTTGTCACACTGACAAGTTCGGTAATTGGTGAGGTATCCTCTAAAATGCTGTTAAAGGGTACACTTTTAATCTTTTCATATTCTACATTCTGACCGGGTTTTAAATAAAACTTGTGTTTCCGGCAAAGCGCAATGCTTTCTCGGCTTTCGCTTAAAAGGTCGCAACGTTCTGCTCTTTTCCCCACCAAGACGCTGATGCTCTTACCGGTCAGCTCTTTTAAAGTTTTCTGCATTTTTTCTGCAAGAGATGAAACATTACAACGCAACCGTTCTAACAGTTCTCCGAATACAATCAGACTGACTGAAAATTTTTCTTCTTTTTGTACACAAAAGTCATTCTCTTTTCCAATCAATTCTGTCAGTGCAGAAACAATTTGGCAGGCAATTTCTTCGTTTGTGCTGTTTTTAACCGTTTTAAACAGCATTTCATCGTCATCATCTACCTCAACAGAGAGAAAATACAGTTCATTTTGCTCCCGCAGCATATTTTCTTCTTCAAAGTGTGGCTGCATCTCCATTGTGTATAAGCCGGACGACATAATCCGAATCATATGGTGAAGATATACCTTTTTGCTGTTATTGGTCTTTTCAATTTCTGCCCTGATTTTCAGTAAAAGGCCAATGAGTTCTTCCTCTTCAACAGGTTTTAAAAGGTAGCCGCTGGCTTTATACTCTATGGCTTTTTTAGCATAATCAAACTCATCATAACCGGTCAGAATAATGGTTTTAATATTGCTTTTGGTAGTATGCAGTGTTTCAATCAGCTCTAAGCCATCCATCACAGGCATTCTGATATCACTGACAATCAAATCCGGCTTTTCTTTACGAATCATATCCAAGGCTTCCTGACCGTTTGTTGCCTGACCGATGATTGTATAGCCGTATGCTTCCCAATCAATTACATAGGGCATACATTCCCTGATGGCAAGTTCATCATCAACAATTAATACCTTCAGCACAACGACACCTCCTCACTATTTAAGTTGCTCCCCATCCTTATTTTCATGGGGAATTCGTAACAATATCTTTGTTTGTCCGCATTTGCTCATAATATCCAGAGAATAGCGGTCATCATAATAATAATTTAGCCTTCGCACGGCATTTGAAGTGCCCACACGTTCTTTTTGGGTGGCCTTGCCCTCAATAATTGCCCGTTTAATTTCTTCAGTCATTCCCATGCCGTTATCTGTTACGGACAAAACAAGCATACCGTCTTCCTGTTTGGCTTGCAATGCAATATGTTTTTTCCCGGAAACCCTTTCCGTTCCGTGAAGGCAGGCATTTTCAACAAACACCTGAAAAACCATTTTCGGGAGTTGGCAGGAAAGACAGTTTTCATCAATATCCATAACAATATCCAGTTCATCGCCAAAACGGTATTTCTGAATTTCTAAATATTCAGAAATATATTCAAGCTCCGTTTTTAAATCAATGATGTCCTCGCCCCAGCTAATCATTCTGCGGAACATTTTGGATAAATTTTTAATAATACCTGCCGTTTCCTTTTCATTTCTGGAAAGAGAACGCATCCGAATGGTTTCTAGAGTATTAAACAAAAAGTGTGGATTAATCTGGCTCTGCAAAGCTTTAAGTTCAGCATTCTGCTTACCCAGCTCCGCCTCTTTTTGTTTAATTTCTGCTTCATAAACTTCCTCAATCAAGCGCTTTAGCTTCAGCGTCAGCCTGTTTGTAGAATACACCAATTGGGCAATTTCATCTTTTCCTACCCCTTCTTCATCAATGGGTTCAAAAATATGATTTTCAATATTATTCATACATTGGGTTATCTTGGTAAATCGCCTTGTCATAGAAAGGGAAACCGCAAAAATAACAAACAATGTCACTGCAATAATACAGAATATGATTCCCAATAAGAAGAAAAAGTTTTTTGCATCAATGCCTTCAATGGCTGCTTCATCAATATAACCGACAATTTTCCAATCAGTGCTGTCTGCCAGTTTTAAATCCAATTCAATCCAGTCATCGTTTTTAGAGTATTCCTTCAAATCGACATTCGACGAAACGATTATACGGTTATTCTCGTCCAACAGACACATTTTGCTGCCTGTATAAATACTTTTAAAAACCTTTTTAAAATAGTCCACTTCAACATCAATTTTAATAAGAGACTCGTGGTCTGTCGGATAACAATCCATTGTTCTGACAATGGAAAAATACTGCTTGGAATTTACGCCGTCTGCAAGAATTAATTCAGAAGTTTGCAAAGAAACATTGCTTCCGCTTTCTTTGTGCTTTATATACCATTCCTGCTTTCGGGTATCGTCGGTAATTCGCAGTAAATTCTCACCGGAATAAAGGGTTTGATTATCACTGTAAATCTTTGCCTCAGCATAGCTGTTATTCAGAAGAAAGCTACGATTTAAACTGTTATTAATATAATCAAGCAAAGCCTTCCCTTTTGAATAGGTTGTAAGGTTACTGTTTAAAAGCTCGTACAGATTCTCGTCTAAATAAAGACTACTTGTCCACGTCATAAACTGATAAAACTCATTTTTAATCTCGTCGACAACATTTTCCGTTTGAATTCTAACATCTTCAACGTTATCTGCCTTTACTTTTTCCACTGTAGCCCCATAATAAAACATAAAAATACTAATCAGAGGAATAATGATACATGTAACATAAATAATCGTCATCTTCTGAAATAGAGTAAAGCTATTCAATTTCGAAGTTAATACTTTTAAACGTTTCATTTTGCACCTCATTGTGCATTTTCAATTATTAATCAAACAAAACTGCTTCAGTAAAGGGTTGCAGAGTTTCGCCGTTCCACACAAAAAGCTTAATATAAGCTCCGCCGGATGTGCCCTCCATAGCAATAGACGTGGTACAGGTTAATTCATTATCCCCTGTTTTTGTTCCCATTGCCTTATTCGCCGCTAACAGTTTTCCGTTTTCATCATAAAGAGCGGCAAAAACTGTCTGCTGACTTTCCGTTTTCAAAATCACTTCAGCAGTCACCCTATCAGTTGACTGAATCTGATTAAAGGAATCAAGCTGGCCTGATGCTGTTGTTAAATTAACACTTTTAATCTGATAATCATACATAGAAGCATTGCCCGCCATCCAGAATGTAACACCGTTTCTGCCTTGGCTGCCGATTTTCACGGTATACTGACTATCAGTCGCAAGGAAATTGGAAGTACCGGTGTTGAAGGTAAAGCTTCCGTCTGTGGCAAGACGGGGTACCTGGTTGAAGTATACAATTCTGCCGTCACCATCGGTTACCAGCATGGTCGCATCCGATCCGCTACCAAAATTAACATTACCCTCTACCGTTAATTTATCGTGTTCAGAATCAAGAGAAATTCTAAGACCTTTTTCATCAAATGTTCCGGTTTCTTCACTGAATGTTCCCTCATCAAAATTGAAAATATACTGTTTTGATGTTGCGCCAAGCTCAATCGGGAACTCTTTTGACACACCATCCACCGTCACTGTTACTTTGTGGTCACCGTGGAAAACTCTCGTATCGTAAACACCGTTTTCATTGGTGCTACCTTCTTCATTGGACCACCATTCTCTGTAAATCAAGTCCATCCAGACTTCGCCGCTGGGCTTTAATTTATATTCATGAGTAGTTGCATTATACTCATAACAAAGGGCGGAATTCTGACGATTACCAATCTCATGCTTCGCAAATCCCCATAGATACATTGAAGAGGTGGAAGGATGAGAGAATACAGCCGTTAAAAAGTCTCTCACATAGTTTGCCTGTACAATTTCGTTGGAATTTTCATAGGTAAACTCTGTAATTTCAATATCCAGTCCCAAATCCTGGAACCGGTTGAAAATATCAATCACATAAGCCGGCGGCACTGCACTGCCCAAATGTGCCTGCATACCAACGGTTGTGATTGGTGCGCCTAATTCCATTAGCTGTTTTGCCAACTGATAGTGAGAATTTTGCGCTGTTTCATCTAAAGAAATAATACCGAAATCGTTTAACACCAAATTCGGTTTTGTATCTTTTGTGTTCTCTGCAGCAATTTTAAACCACTCTGCCACTTCGTTCATGTCCTGTCCGATAATGGTATAAATTTCATCTTTATGGTTTAAAAACTCATTCACGACATC
>SVJT01000081.1 GCA_015068865.1 Oscillospiraceae bacterium
AAAAGTTATTCTGGCGGCAGGGGATACCTTCCGTGCGGCAGCGATTGACCAGTTGGAAATCTGGGCAGAACGTGCCGGTGTTGAAGTTGTTAAACATCAGGAAGGCTCCGACCCTTCTGCTGTTGTGTTTGACAGTATTCAGGCGGCAAAAGCTCGAAATGCAGATGTTGTTATTTGTGATACGGCAGGTAGACTGCATAATAAAAAGAATTTAATGGAAGAATTAAAAAAGACGGCTCGAGTCATCGAACGGGAAACAGGCAGTGCTGCCGGAGAAACACTGTTGGTGTTGGATGCATCCACCGGGCAGAATGCTTTGAATCAGGCACGGGAATTTGCACAGGCAGCAGGTATTACCGGCGTGATTTTAACAAAATTAGACGGTACTGCCAAGGGCGGTGTCATTCTGGCTTTATCCCGTGAACAGGGCATTGGTGTGAAGTTTATCGGTGTGGGTGAACAAATTGATGATTTGCGTCCTTTTGAGCCGGAAAGCTTTGCAGAAGCGTTATTTCCAAAAGATATTTAAACAGTGGGGCATTCTGTGCCCCTCTTTTTTACTATAAGGAGTGAGAAAAAATGAAAGATTTCTTTGGTTCCAAAAACGGAGGATTTAATAGCAGCGATTTTGGAAAAGAAGTTGTTGACATGATTGATCATGACAAAAAAAAGAAAATTAGAAAATGGATAATCATTATTGGAATTATTCTGCTGCTTGGCTTCGTGATTTCGCCGCTTTATCGCTATGTAATGGAGTATTGGCAGATTCAGGAGATCGGTCCCGACTATACATCTGTTTTCTGGACAAATCTGTTATCGAAAGTAGTGACCCAATCTGTTGGGTTTATTCTGATTTTTGTTTTGTTGTTGTTAAATGTCTTTTTAGTGAGGAGTTTTGCCATTAAACAATGTGTTTCTCAAGGCTTTTTAACAAAAAAGTGGCCGTATGTCATTCTTTGCTTTGTACTTGCTTTATTTGTGAGCGGCAAACTGGGGGACAGTTTATATCAGAAACTATTGATGGCGTGGAATGCAGAAAGTTTTGGCATTGTTGATCCTTTGTTTTCACAGGATGTTGGCTATTATATGTTTTTGCGTCCCTTTTTAATTAATATTGTGGATGTTGGAAAAGCTTTACTGCTTGTTATGCTTTTGTTAGATGCAATAGTATATTTTTTCATTTTTATGAAGAAAGATCAAAAAAGCTTTAAAGAAGTTTTTATGAAGGAAAGAAAAGCAATGACGCATTTGAGCATTCTGGCGGTTGCATATTTTCTTTTGACGATGCTCACCTTCAAGTTTTCATCGGAAAACCTTTTGTTTTCTTCTTTTGGCTCGCAAAATGATATTTTTGGCGCCGGTTATGTACAGGCTACGGTTTGGCGGTCTTATTACAGCATTGCTCCCTACATTGCCTTGGTATCTGTTTTGCTGATTGTTGTATTTTTATGGCGGAAAAAATATATTCTGTCATTGCTGTCTGTAGCGATTCTGCCGGTGGCACTGCTGGTGACAGGCGTCATAGCCTGGGGTACAGAGTCTTTGGTTGTTAACCCAAACGAACGGAATATGCAAACTCCCTATATTGCGTATAATATGGAAGCAACAAATCGGGCATATGGTCTGAATGCCGTTTCCGAAACGGAGTTTGTGCCCAAGTATGACATTACAAAAGAAATGATAGAAGAAGACGATACCTGGTTAGCCGGTACACGTATAACTGATTTTGGTTCAACCTTAACAGCGTATAACCAACTGCAGTTTTTGCGGAAATACTATACTTTTAATGATGTGGATGTGGCTCCTTATGAATTGGATGGTAAGTTGAATGTAGTATTTTTGGCACCCAGAGAAATGAATAAAGAAAACTTGGAAGATTCGGCAAAATCCTATGCCAATCAGATTTTCCGATATACACATGGCTTTGGTGTGGTGGCAAGTCCTGTTAACCGGGTGACGGGAGAAGGACAGCCGGAGTTTTTAATTAAAGATATTCCGCCTAAATCAACAGGCGGAATGCCGGAAATTACCCAGCCACGTATTTACTATGGTGAGATGACCAATGATTATGTCATTGTTGGGGGCAATAATCAGGAATTAGACTATTCGGAAGGTTTACAGGATGTTCAGTTTACCTTTGACGGAGCAACCGGCGTGAAAATGGACTTTTTCAAAAAACTGATGTTCTCCTGGTACTATAAAGACTATCGGATGCTGTTTTCAGGCAATATTTCCTCCGACAGTAAAATATTGATTAACCGTAATGTGCTGAAACGTGTAGAGCGGATTGCGCCTTTTATTGAGTATGACGATGATCCTTATATGATTATTTCAGATGACGGAAAGTTGTATTGGATTATTAACGGTTATACAACTTCAAAGTATTATCCTTATGCACAACCTTATCAGAATGTGAATTATATTCGCAATTCTGTCACCGCTATCGTGGATGCTTATACAGGCGATGTAAAACTTTATCTGACGGATGAAAATGACCCCGTTGGTCGTGTGTACAGAAAAATATATCCGGATATTTTCTCAAAGGATGCCATTCCGGAAGGCATTGCTTCCCATATTCGCGTACCGGAATATATGTTTAAGGTGCAATCTCAGATATATCAGAGATATCACGTTAAAGATGCAGGGCAATTCTATGACCGTGCTGATGTTTGGGATATTGCCAGCGAAAAATATCAGGACAACGAAATTTATGTGGAGCCCTACTACAACATTATGCAAATAGACGGTCAGGATGAAATGGTTATCATGATTCCTTATGTTGTGCAGGGTAAGCATAACATGGTGGGTCTTTTAGTGCAACGCAATGCGCCGGGTCATTACGGAGAGCTGATGCTATACCGATTCCCGAAAAATCAAACGATTTACGGACCGATGCAGATTGAAAATCGCGTAGATAACGACCCGGATATTTCCCGTGAGATGACTCTTTGGAGCCAGGGTGGTTCCAGTGTTATTCGCGGTAATATGCTGGTGGTTCCGTACAGAAGCTCCTTGTTATATGTAGAACCTATTTATATTACGTCTAAGAATAACGCGTCTTTGCCGGAACTAAAGCGAATTGTTGTCAGCTATGGAGATGTGGTTGTTATGGAGCCTACACTGGAGGAGGCTCTCCGTTCCATATTCGGAAAAGAAGAAATAACCATGCCGCCTGCAGATGAAACGGAGGATGAATCACCTTCAGAGCCACCGGCTACAGAAGAAGAGATTCAAGATTTAACAGCCACCATTAACGGTTTGCTGGAAAGCTATGATCGGTTTAAAACTTCGGCAGCAGGGAATGATTGGGCAAATATGGGTCAGAATTTAGCTGAGTTAGATGAAAAAATGGAACAGCTCAGAGAGCACCGGAAGAACTAAAATACAATCGAACGGATGTAATTTGCGGATAAGGAAAAAAATGCTTGAAATTTAGTAATTTTTATATTATAATGATATGGTGAATGTGCAAGGAAAAGTGGCGGTCCGCTGCTTGCGTAGCCAAGTAAGAACGCTTAGCACAGAGAGGAGGCAAACAAATGGACGTTATTAAAGCATTAACTCAGGATCAGATCAGAACCGACCTGCCGGCACTGGAAATTGGTAGTACCGTTAAGGTGCATGTTAAAGTAAAAGAAGGTAACAGAGAAAGAATCCAGGTTTTTGAAGGTACAATTATTAAAATTCAAAACGGTGGTATTCAGCAGACTTTTACTGTTAGACGTATTTCTTACGGTGTAGGCGTTGAAAGAACTTTCCCTGTTAACTCTCCCAAGATTGCTAAAATCGAAGTTGTAAGACTGGGTAAAGTAAGAAGAGCCAGACTGTTCTATTTAAGAGATAGAGTTGGTAAGGCTGCCAAGGTCAAAGAAAAATTAAGATAAGATTATTCTTATCGCTCTCGGGGGTGTGTGCAAGGATTCAAAAGCCGTATATCGGTTTGTTTCGTTGCCACACCTCTTTTTTATCACTTGGAAAGGATACAATGACGATGGACAGACAGAAAGATTTGAATCAGACGCAAACAGGGGAAGAAACAACTCCGGAAGAAGTAGCATTCCCAAATGAACAGGCAGAAATTAGCGAAACTCAAAATATTGAATCTCAAACAGAAAAAAAACAGAGTGTAATCTGCGAAATATATGATTGGGCAAAGTCCATTGCCGTTGCAATGGTTGTGGCACTTTTGATTAACCAGTTCGCCTTTGCGATGGTACAGGTTGAAGGTGGCTCTATGCTTCCAACCCTGGAATCGAAAGAACGGTTAGTGGTAACAAAAATGTTTTATAAGCCCAAAGCGAAGGATATTGTTGTGATTAAATCACATACACTGGGTAAATTTATTATTAAACGAGTCATTGCCGTGGCAGGCGATGAAGTGGAATTGCGGGCAGATACCGGTGATGTTTTGGTTAACGGTGAAGTGTTAGAGGAGCCTTATATTAAAGAAAAAATGCTGGGAATCGGCGGACTTGATTATCCTCTCACCGTGCCGGAAGGCTATGTTTTTGTGCTGGGTGATAACCGCAACAACTCTCAGGACAGCCGTAATTTAGGATTAATTTCAACTGAAGATGTAGTCGGTCGGGCGGCAATCAGAATCATGCCGTTTTCAAGATTCGGCTCCGTATATAACAATATGGAGAAGTAATACTGTGCGCTGAGGAGCGGGACAATTCGGTTATGCTGTTTTGTTGTCGCTCCTTTATTGTATTGGAAAGAAGGGTAATATTTATGAATATACAGTGGTTTCCCGGTCATATGGCGAAAACCCGTCGTTTAATCGGAGAAAATTTATCTTTGGTTGATCTGGTGGTAGAGCTTTTAGATGCACGTGCTCCGCTTTCTTCGCAAAATCCGGACATTGAGGATATTTGTGGACAGAAACCGAGGTTATTGATTTTAAACAAGTCAGATTTAGCAGACAGTAACACAAATGAAGCGTGGCAAAAATATTTTGCAGACCAAGGAAAAACAGCAATTTTGTTTGACAGTGTACATTCAAAACAGGTTAAAAGCATAACGGATACGGTTCGCCGTTTGCTGTCTGAGCAGATTAAACGGCAGGAAGAACGGGGGATGAAAAATCGCCCTTTAAAACTGATGATTGTTGGGATTCCCAACGTGGGTAAATCTTCTTTCATTAACCGTTTGGCAGGAAGAACCGCAGCGATTAGCGGCGACCGTCCCGGTGTGACGAAGGGAAAACAATGGATTCGCTTGTCCGGTGGCTTTGAATTATTAGATACTCCCGGTGTTTTATGGCCAAAGTTTGAGGATGAAGCTGTGGGTCTCCGTCTGGCCTTTACCGGCGCAATTAAAGACGAAATTATGGATACGGAAACCTTGGCGGCAAAACTGCTTGAAACCTTATCGCTCAGAGCACCGGAGGCACTTATGACGAGATATAAGCTGCCGTCTTTGGAATTTGAAAACGGTTTTGAGACGTTGGAGGCAGTTGCCAGAAAACGAGGATTTATTGTGTCCGGCGGAGAACCGGATTATTTCCGTGCGGCACAAATTGTTTTAGATGAGTTCAGAAGTTCAAAAATCGGCAAAATTTCCCTGGAAAGTCCTGAGGAGGGTCAAGAATGAACACAGAATTAAACATGGCAGAATTTGACCGACAGTTTTTAAAAGACGGAGTGGAATACCTGGCCGGTGTGGATGAAGCAGGTAGAGGACCTTTAGCCGGTGCTGTGTTTGCAGCAGCCGTTATTTTGCCCAATGGTTTTTATATGGAAGAAATTAACGATTCCAAAAAGCTGACGGAGAAAAAAAGGGAAGCGCTTTTTCCCATCATTCAGGAGAGAGCGTTGGCTTATGCGATAGCCAGTGTGGATGAAAGAGTGATTGATGAAATCAATATTTTAAATGCCACTATGTTGGCTATGCGTCAGGCGATCGAAGGATTATCCATCAAGCCGGATATGATTCTGGTGGACGGAAACCAGAATCGGACATTACCGGAGCCGAATCTCTGCGTGAAGGGTGGCGATGCAAAAAGCCAATCCATTGCGGCAGCATCAATTTTAGCCAAAGTGGCACGAGACAGATATTGCAAAGAAGTTCTGGCGGGTATTTATCCTGAATACGGTTTTGATAAGCATAAGGGCTATGGCAGTAAAGAGCATTGTGAAGTACTTAGAAGGCTGGGTCCTTCGCCGGTGCATCGCATGACCTTCTTAACAAAAATTCTGGCAAAGGATGCAGAATGATGAATGCAAAAAATATTGGGATGGCAGGTGAAAAAGCTGCCTGCAAATTTTTGAAGAAAAACGGATATAAAATCCTTGAATTAAATTATCAGCGTGCAGTAGGAAAAATAGTTGGAGAAATTGATATCATCGCCCGAAAGGGCGATGTTGTTTCTTTTGTTGAAGTAAAAACTCGTCAAGGTGCAGAATTCGGCTTGCCTTGTGAGGCTGTAACATACGGAAAACAGCAACGAATTATCAAAACTGCATATACTTATATTGCAGAGCATCAACTTGATTTAAACTACAGCTTTGATATTGTTGAAGTGTATCACGATGGGAAAAAAGTAATTCAGGTGCACCACATTCCTTATGCGTTTTCATTATAAAGGAGTTCCGTTATGAATGAAAAACAGTATTGTGTGATTGACGGGCATTGTGACACCGTCTGTGAACTGATGAAGCGTGGCGAAAACTTAGAGCAAAATGACCTGTGTGTCAGCTTGCTGAGTATGAAAAAGTACAAAAGCTATATTCAGTTTTTTGCACTGTTTGTGAACGATGAAACAGAAACGCCCTTTCAACGAGTCAATGAATTACTGCGATTTTATCAAAATCAGTTGACACAGTTTCAAAAAGAGATTGTGCCGGTGCGTTCAGCGTGTGATTTTGAAGCGGTTCTATCAAAGGGGCAAATAGGCGCCATGTTAACCTTAGAAAACGGCAGGTCTTTAGAGGGCAATATTAAAAATTTATATTTTTTATATGAACAAGGCGCCCGTGCTTTAGGTCTCACGTGGAATGGCGCTAATGAACTCTGCGACGGCATTGGTGTAGAAGAAGGTGGCGGTTTAACAGCCTTTGGTCGGGAGGTTGTTTCAACAATGAATGAATTGGGGATGATTGTGGACGTGTCCCACATTTCAGAGCGAGGATTCTGGGACGTTCTTCGCGAAAGTAAACAGCCGGTCATGGCAACTCATTCAAACAGTAAAACCATTTGCGGACATAAACGAAATTTAACAGACGAACAGATTCGCGCACTGTCAGAAAAAGGCGGGGTGATGGGTCTGAATCTATATCCCGACTTTTTAGCATATGATGCAAAAACTGTCGGTTGGGAAGATTGCATCCGCCATATTAAACAGATTATTTCCGTTGGCGGGGAAGACTGTATTGCTTTGGGTTCAGATTTTGATGGCTTTCCGCAACCAATGCCTGTGGG
>SVJT01000082.1 GCA_015068865.1 Oscillospiraceae bacterium
CACATGGGGTTGTTTTCCACGTCCGGTCGACCCGCTTCGTTTTTCTGACGGCTGGTCAGTGCTAAATCCAGCACTTCAGAAGCCGTGCGGGCATCTTCAGAGAACATTTCATAAAAGTCGCCCATACGGAAAAACAGAATCGCATCTGGATATTCTTTTTTCAGCTCATAATACCGCTCCATTGCCGGCGTCATAAGTTGTTCCTCCTGCTCATTTTATTGTTTAGTGACATCCGCTGCAGCCGGAACAGTTGCCGGAGCAACCGCCTGCTTCTTCACCACGGATGTGGTAACCGATGATTTCATTCACCTGCGTGATAATACGGTTAAATTTGGATTTTGCTTCTAAATAAGCTTTTGCTGTAGCATTTTTTGTTAATTCAGCCATATTTTCATTCATTTTCTGGCGGAAGGATTCCAGCTTTTCAGCTGTCATAGCAGTTGAATGCATTTCTTTGGAAAGCTCTGCGCTTTTCTTTTCATATTCAGCTACGGCTGCCTGTGCATCTTCATCGCTGAAAAATGCAGTTTCCATTTCCTGAAATTCTGCCAGTTCAGTAGATTCAGCTAATAATTCGCCTAATTCGTGTGCTTTTTTTAAAATGTTTTCCATATTATTCATAACCTTTCTGTGTTAATTTTCTGTTAAAGTGCCGGAGAGTGACCATGTGTTGGTTTTATCCACAGTGACGGTGACATAATCACCGGTTTTAATGCCGTCTTTCTTCGGGAAGTTTATAATTTTACCGCCGGGGGTACGGCCGGTGAGCATATCCTTATCGGTTTTGCTTTCGCCTTCCACCAACAGCTCATAGGTCTTACCGAAGCAGGCGTCGTTGATTTCTCTTGATATGCGGTTTTGCACTTCAAGTAATCGGTCAAACCGCTTGTGTTTTTCATCGTCCGTTACCTTATCATCAATTTCAGCAGCTGGGGTGCCCTTTCGTTTGGAATAAATGAAAGAGAACACGCTGTCAAAACGAACGGCTTCTAAAACCTTAATGGTTTCTTCAAAATCTTCTGCCGATTCGTTGGGGAAGCCAACAATGATATCGGTGGTTAAGGTAATGTCCGGCATTTTCTCGCGGACGCGGCGTACCAAATCCAAGTATTGCGCCTGATTATAGTGACGGTTCATAGCTTTTAGAATTCTATCACTTCCGGCCTGGAAGGGGAGATGCAACTGAGGCATCACCTTATCACATTCAGCCATGGCAGTAATGAGACGCTCACTCATATCCTTGGGATGAGAAGTCATAAACCGAATGCGACGGACACCGGGAATATCATTCACCATACGGAGCAGGTCGGCAAAATCAATGTTTTCTTCTAAATCCTTACCGTAGGCATTGACGTTCTGACCTAACAGGCTGATTTCTGTGACTCCTTGTGCCACCAAACCTTTGATTTCCTCTAAAACCCGTTCCGGCTGACGGCTGCGTTCACGACCGCGGACATAGGGCACAATACAGTATGTGCAGAAGTTGTTACAGCCATACATAACTGAAACCCAGGCCTTAGGGTCGCCGGTACGGTAAATAGGCACATCCTCTGCGATTACGCCTTCAGAATCTTCTACAGAAAAGACTCTTTTATCATCCAGCAGTGCTTCATATAAAAGCTGCGGGAATTTGTGGAGAGAATGAGTACCGAACACAAGGGAAACATGACGGTATTTGCTTTTGATTGTTTTTGCCATGTGCTCCTGCTGTGCCATACAGCCGCAAAGACCAATGAGGAGGTCGGGACGACGGCGTTTTTCGTGAACCAAAGCACCGATATTCCCCAAAACGCGCTGTTCTGCCCCTTCGCGGACAGCGCAGGTGTTATATAAAATCAAGTCGGCTTCTTCTTTATTTTCTGTAAACGTATATCCCATAACGGCCAGCATACCCCGAATACGCTCAGAGTCGTTTTCGTTCTGCTGACAGCCATAGGTAATGACAAGAGCCTTAGGACTGCGGTGAACCATCATATTTTTCACGCGGTCAGAAAACTCTGCCTGTTTATTCATTTCTTCGGCTGAAACTGTTTTCATGGTAAGGCTCCTTTCTTTTTAAAGTGTTTGTAAAATAGAAGACAGGGCTTTTACAAAGCCTTTGCATTCTTCTAAGGTGCCAATGGTTACGCGGAGATAGCCGGGCATACCCAACACGTGTCCGCCTTTTACGATGTAACCTTTTGTAAGGAGTGCTTCGTAAACGGTTTTGGCATCCTTTTTTGTATCAACCGCAATAAAGTTGGTGCTGGTTTTCACAAAAGGAAGCCCCATTTCGGTAAAGGCTTCTTCTAAGTATTTTTTTCCTTCTTCGTTTGCTTTTAAAGACCGGTTTAAAAAGTCCTCATCTTCCAGAGCGGCTTCGGCAGCGGCTAAGGCAGGGGAGCAAACGTTAAAGGGTGGTCGTGCTTTTTCCAGCTCGGCAAGCAGGTGGTTGTCGCCAATGCCATAGCCTACACGAAGTCCCGCCAGACCGTAAATTTTAGAAAAGGTTCTCAGAATGAGAATATTATTTCTGTCTTTAAGCAGTGCCAGGCTGTTGGGATAGTCAGTATTTCCTGCAGCATATTCATAATAAGCCTCATCAACCACCACCAAAACATTTTCGGGTACTTTTTCGAAAAAGGCAAGCTGTTCCTTTTCTGTATACATCCCGCCGGTGGGATTGTTGGGGTTGCAGAGCCAGATCACCTTGGTTTTCGAGGTAATGGCAGAAAGCAACATTTCAGGATTATATTGCATATTCTCGTCTAAAGCAACCTTCACGGGTGTTGCACCATTAGCCAGAACATTCAATTCATAAAGGGAGAAGGATGGATCCGGCATAATGCTTTCATCCCCTTCGGCTAAAAAGGTTTTGCACACCAGTTCAATCAGTCCGTCACTACCGGTGCCGAAAATAAAGTTTTCCGGCTGTAAGTTTAAGTGAGAAGCCAGTGCCTGACGAAGAGAGTAAGCGTTGGGGTCAGGATACATAAACACATCCTGCATAGCCTTTCCGGCGGCGGCTAAGGCCTTGGGAGAGGCACCTAATGGGTTTTCGTTAGAGGCAAGTTTAACAACTTCAGACAAACCAAATTGCCGTTTAATTTCATCAATGGGGCGACCGGGGGCATAAGGCGCCACCTGCGCCAAAGTTTTTTTAATCTGCATAGAATTACACCTTATAAATTAGCGGCTTCTTCGCGAATAGCCTTATTTTTTGCTTCTACTTCAGCTGCCATATCAGCTTTGAACTGTGCCAGTTTGGGCTGAATCTCTTCGTATTTTAAAGACAGAATCTGTGCGGCTAAAATACCGGCATTGTCAGCTCCGTCAATGGCAACAGTGGCCACGGGAATTCCCTTGGGCATCTGCACCATAGAAAGGAGAGAATCAAGACCGTCCATGGTGGAGGACTTCATAGGGATGCCAATCACCGGCAGGGTGGTAAAAGCAGCCAAAACACCGGCTAAGTGCGCTGCTTTGCCGGCAGCGGCAATGATAATATCCACGCCGTTTGCCTGAGCATTTTTTGCGTAATGCTCTGCGGCATCCGGTGTTCTGTGAGCAGAAATAACATTAACATCAGCTTCTATGCCGAATTTTTTCAGCATGGCAATACATTTTTTTACTACGGGGAAATCGGAATCGCTGCCCATAATCACAGCAGCTTTCGGTTGTTTACTCATTTGTCATCATCCTTTATTTTATTTAATAATTTGCGTCATAATATAGTATATACCCGGCAGAGTGGCAAGACTCAGCACTGTGGTAATGAACACACATTCTGTTGCATAGCGGTAGTCAGAACCCAGTTCGCTGGAAACAACCGTAAGAATGGTCTGTACCGGCATGGCAGCTTGCAAAATCAATACTCCCACCATGGTTTTATCAAAAAACGGCAGGTAAGAAAAAATAAACATCAGGGCAATGGGCACCAGAATCATTTTCACAAGAACAATAAAGTAAACGGTGAACCGCTTATAAATGCCTTTAAGGGGAATGGTGGCTAATGTTATGCCGATAAAGAGCATGGAAAGATTAGTGGTCATCTTACCCACGGACGACAGCGTATCGTGCAACAGGTTTGGCAGACGCACACCAAATGCCAGCATAATAAGCGCAATAGCAAAAGCAATGGTGTTGGGATTTATGAGCTTTTTCCAATTAGCTTTTGAATCATTGCCGGCAGATTTGGCGATGAGATAGACACCAATGGTCCAAACAATACCGTCATTGAGCAAGGCATACACAACGGCATAAAACAAGCCTTCCTCTCCATAGAGAGCGGTGATTAACGGATAGCCCAGAAAAATCACATTACCAAAAGCACTCATACAGGTGTGAATGGTTTTGGTGGCAGGTGGCAGGCGAAACAGTTTGGAAACCAAGGTGCCCACGCACAGCATAATGCCAATGCTGCCTAAGGCAAACAGAATTAAAATACCGGCATTTGTCAGCATATCCGGACGCAATGTCTGCCCTGTGATGGCCGTTATGTTCAAAAGGGGCAGAGTAAACTTTAAAATGATTTTGGAAATGCTGTCTTTTAGTTCAGGTTGAATATATTTTGCCTTAACGCCGATAAAGCCCAAAAGCATTAAAACAGCCAGCATAATAATTTGTTTTGCAACGATATCAAACCCCATGGGAGAACTCCTTTTCGTAGTTGTTTTTAACTAATTTATTTTATCATATTTTCACATAAAATACAATCGTTTTTTTAAGTGAAAGTAAAAAAAGAGCCGATATGGCAAATGCCATATCGGCAAAATTTTATTTAGCGAATCACCCGAACACCGGTTAAAGAAATATCAGCACTTAAAGAACCTTCCGGCGGTGTTTGTGTTTTAGCATAATCAGTGGATAAATACTTTTTATTATCATCAGCAAAAACAGTTACGATAACCGCATCGTCCCCTAAGGTATCGCCGGCTAAAACGCTGCCTAAGAAGTTTGCGCCGGAAGAAACGCCTACGCCAATGCCTAACGTTTCGGAAAGCTTTCTGGCCATACAAATGGCATCGCCATCGTCAACAGAAACAATCTGGTCCATTTCGGGGAGCTTTAAAAGATCAGGGATAAATTCATCAGAAATGCCGTAAATTCTGTGTTTGCCCACTTTATATCCTGTGGAGAGAGTGGGAGAATTGGAGGGCTCTAAAGGGAATGCTTTACAAGCCGGATTGGCTGATTTTAAGCTTCTTGAAATGCCCATCACCGTTCCGCCGGTACCAACGCCGGCTACCACACCGTCTGCCTTTAAACCTAAACTGTCAAGCTGTTCAATGATTTCAGCACCGGTGCTTTCAATGTGTGCATTGGTGTTATCTTCATTAGAGAACTGACAGGGCAGAAAGGCACCGCCTTGTTTGGCGAAATCTTCTGTCATTTTAATGGAGCCTAAAAAGCCGCCTTCTTCTGACGAAACCAGACGGACAGTCGCTCCAAAGCTTTCCATTAAAGCAATGCGCTCGCGACTCATCCAATCGGGCATATAAATTTTAACGGGATGACCGAGGTAACGACCAATGGCAGAAAAAGAGATGCCGGTGTTGCCGCTGGTGGCTTCAACAATGGTATCACCCGGGTGAATATCCCCATTTTCATAGGCTTTTTTCAATATGTAGAGGGCAACACGGTCTTTAATGCTGCCGGTTAAATTATAATATTCAGCTTTTGCGAAAATACGACGGGCTTTGCCTTTATAGGTAAATGAAATCTCTAACAGGGGCGTGTGCCCAATCAGAGGCTCTATGGCGGCAAAACGGTCTTTTAAAGCTTGCTCCATTTAGTTCATTCCTTTATTTTAAGATTCCTTGTAATCAGTTTATGTAAGTGTGCCATATTGCGTACCTTATTATTATAATACGAAGCGGAAAATTTTGCAAGGGGTTAGAGGAATAAATTAAAAAAGACTGCCGATGCAGTCTTTTTTAGCTATTCTAATGCTTGCATAGATGCTTTAACCGCTTCAGGTGAAATATCACATTGCAGGCGGTATACCGGCAAAGCTTCTATAATTTTTCCAATAATGTCCAAATTCTTTTCTGCCAAAGCAGGGACTACCGGCTTGCGGATGGCTTCGATTAACTTCCACACGCCCTCCATAGAGTCCATAGGAGAAAGGGAAGAAGTTGTATTCCGTTCAATAAAAACAACGGCGTTGAGTGGTACCCGAATATTTTTGTGAATGGAATTCTTGCCGCTCCAGGGTGCACCGTAAAGATAAGGTATGCCGTTTTCCAAACGGACAATAGGCATATCATCATTCACAATCTCTGTTCCCGGAACGAATTTCGTCCAGAGATTTGTATGGGTGGACTTGCCTGTGCCGGAGGGAGCAGAAAACAGTAAGCCCTTTCCGTCATAAGCTAAGGAAGAGGCATGAATAATAGTGCCTTCGTGGAATAAAAACACATATCGGAGAATTTCCTGCGTCAAGTGATAAGGGCGCTCGTCATTTTTTATCTGCAAAAGCTCAGTAGGGCACAGGTAAAGCTCAATGTGGCTGAAGGTTTCATCAGCGACCATTAAATTTAAAATTTTATCTGTCAATGCTTCAATTTTATCAAAAAAAGCATAGCCGTTTTGTGTTTTATACCAATACCGTTTGTTGACCTCGGCAATAAACGTTCCTTCCGGCTCAGGGATGTTTTCACAGTTTGTATGAACAGTAAAGATTACATCCGGGTTTTCGGTAGGTTCGGCTTTATAAAAGGACAGGTGGTAAAGACCATCTGCGTGAAAGGGGGCATCTGTTTTGACGGTCAGACCGCCGAATGTATAAAATGAAGACATAGTATCACTCCATCACTTGTGCTATATTATTCATTTTATCACGAAGAAAAATGATTGTCAATGATTTTAAAAGGACGTAATTTTGTATAAGATAGGACTTGTTTTTGTGTCGGTTTTATGTTACAATAAATTGAATAGTGTATTAACTTTAAAGGGGCGAGAGGATTGACAAACGTATTTGATACTTTAAAAGAGCGCGGTTTGATTGCGCAGACAACCCACGAAGATGAAATCAGGGAGCTTTTAGGCAAAGAAAAAGTAACCTTTTATATTGGTTTTGACCCCACGGCAGATAGTCTGCACGTTGGTCATTTTTTGCAGATGGTGGTTATGCGTCATATGCAGGATGCCGGTCACAGACCCATTGCTTTGGTAGGTGGCGGTACCGGTATGGTGGGAGACCCCTCCGGTCGTACGGATATGCGTCAGATGATGACGGTGGAAACCATTAACTATAACTGTGAGCGCTTTAAAAAGCAGCTTTCTTCCATTATCGATTTTTCTGATGGCAAAGCCATTATGGTGAACAATGCCGATTGGCTTCGCGAACTCAATTATATTGAATTTTTAAGAGACATCGGCTCCTGCTTCTCTGTTAACGAGATGCTGAGAGCAAAATGTTTCCAGACTCGTTTGGAA
>SVJT01000083.1 GCA_015068865.1 Oscillospiraceae bacterium
AAAGATTCTGTCTCAAACACCTATGAACCGTTTCGGCGAGGTAGAAGAACTGGTGGGCACCTTGCTATGGCTCCTCTGCCCGGAGGCTTCCTCCTTTGTTAACGGCACGGTTATTCCTGTAGACGGCGGTTTCTCCGCTTACAGCGGCGTGTGAGTTGTAGAAAAACGGCACAGAACGTACAAATAAATTTGTACTTTGTATAAACTTCACCACTCGCTGTATCTGTATACAGCTTCGGGTTCAGTTTATTCAATCTGCACCATTTTTCGTCCAACTCGGCTGTCGTAAAACACACTGAACGTATAAAAGAATAGCACCGGATGATGAATCCGGTGCTATTCTTTTTCAAATTTAATAATATCCTCAATGTTGCAATCTAATGCCATACAAATTTTATTTAAAATAAAACTGTCATACCTTATCACTTTATTTTTATAAT
Organism: Oscillospiraceae bacterium; assembly: GCA_015068865.1. Lineage (GTDB taxonomy): Bacteria > Bacillota > Clostridia > UBA1381 > UBA9506 > UMGS755. Next base: position 441 of record SVJT01000083.1, read on the forward strand.
AATTATCAATTATATGATAACGAATGCCTGTACGTTTTGCCAATTCGTATCTTGAAATATTATGATTCTTCAGAGCAGAATCGAGTGTAATTCTTATCATAATATCACCTCTACATATATTTTAATGAATGTATACCTTATTGACAATTCCTCTAAAAAGATATATACTTATATAAATATATTATAGACTGAAGGTGAGATATTATGAACGTTAAATTAGAACTTTTTGCCAGTGCTGTCAGCGAAGCTATCCATCAGGCTATCGAATACATTCATATCGATACGGATGACATACATTCCGTCGCCTTGGTGGTGCTTGGTGAAATTAAAAGCATTATTCAGGATGAAACCATTGAAGATGATTTTTATGTGGTGGAAGAAATTGTGAAAGTGTTTGAAAAATATCATATTGATGCAGGTTTTCGCCATGATTTTGGATGAGCAGGAGCAAGCCCCTGCCCTACAAATGCATAAAGAGCAAGGGGCTGTATAACGAAATAGCACCGGATTATGACTCCGGTGCTATTTTGTTTTTGGTGGATAAGGAGCTTTCTCATCTGTTAAGTCGAGGAGATAATCCACGCTCGTATTATAAAATTTTGCTAAAATCATTAAATTCTCACTTGTTGGAAGCAATTCGCCACATTCATATTTTGACAAAACGCTTTGGCTGATGCCTGTTTCCATTTGCACTTTTAATTGTGTATAATCATTGATCACGCGGATTAATTTAATATTTTTCATACAATCACCTCTATATTCTATTATTGCATAAAAAATTCTTGACTTTCATAAATTATAAGAATATAATATTCATTATATGAATATTAAGAGAGGGATTATTATGGACGTTAAATTAGAACTTTTTGCCAGTGCTGTCAGCGAAGCTATCCATCAGGCTATCGAATACATTCATATCGATACGGATGACATACATTCCGTCGCCTTGGTGGTGCTTGGCGAAATTAAAAGCATTATTCAGGATGAAACCATTGAAGATGATTTTTATGTGGTGGAAGAAATTGTGAAGGTATTTGAAAAATATCATATTGATGCAGGTTTTCGCCATGATTTTGGATGAGCAGGAGCAAGCCCCTGCCCTACGAATACATAAAAGGAAAAGGGGCCGTACCGCGCGGTACAGCCCCTTGGTTGGTTCAGTTGAAAAAGAGTGCAGATTGGATAAACAGAGTCCTGACGCTGTACACAGGTACTGCGAGTGGTGAAGTTTATTCAAAGTACAAAGCATTTATGCTTTGTTTGGTCTGTGCCTTTTTCGGCTGAACCGTTGGGTGTGGTATATTAAATTGGTTGGCTGGCTTATTTTACAATCACGATTTCCTGTACAGCGTCTTTATAAATCTTAATAAACACGCGGCTCTGGTCTAAATCGTCATACTGAGTGATTTCGCCTGCATCTACAACACGGATGGCATTCTGGTTTTTCTTTGAGTTGTATTCATAAACCGTTACGCCGTCTAAGCTGTAGTTCGCTATGGCACCGTCGCCTACCTGTACGTTGATGGAGGTGGGGAACTTTTTGGTTACGCGACCGTAAACAACATCTAAGTCGTTGCTGATTTCGGTAGCAAACTCAGTTGCCTTGTCTTTGGCTTCAAACAGGATACGGAAACCGCTGATTTCGTTTTTAGAGTTCAGTTTCAGCTGAATGATGTCACCGCGTTTTAAGCTTTCGCCGCTGCCGTTTACCAGCAGACCGCCGGTTTCGGTTTCAAAGGAAACACGTTCGCCGTTCTGGTAAGCATAGAGCTTCTGCACGATTTCATTATTCTCGTTGCTGATTTCTGCAATCTGGTCAATCACCGCGATGGGTGCTTCAACGCTGGCAGATGCCGTAGAGCTGGTGACAATGATAACACGGGCAGTAAAATCTTCGGAAACATCGTAGATTAATACATCATAAGGCTCGTTATCGCTGAAGAACTCAGTTGCTTTTTCCATGCCGTATTCAGTAGGATCGGTTTCACCGGCAGGGATATTGAATACTAAAGTATCGGCTGTGATGTTATAAGAGCCCAGCTTCTTAGAAGCCGCCTTATAGGTCAGCTCGCCCTGTGCATTCAAGGCAAAGTGGTTTTTATCCAATGCGCCGGAACCGGACAAGTCTTTTGCCGTGGAAAGCTGACTGATTTCGCCCTTGGAGTTTTTCTCAAAGGTGATGAGCTGAGGCACAACGTTGCCGGAGCCATCCTGCAGCTTTTCTAACACTTCTGCCGGTGTTTTGCCGGATGTGCCGTTTAATCTGATTTTTTCACCGGATTTTAAAATCACGGTTTCGCCGTCTTTGGTAAAGAACTTAATTTCCAGTACGTTATCAAAGCCGGTGGAAAGTGCTGCATCTACAACGTAGGCGTAGTTAGAAGACAGGGTGGCTGCTGTATCAACTGCAGCAATCTTACCTTCAACGTCCAGATAGAAGGTGCCTTCATCGCCTAATTTAATATCATCTTTGTAGTTTTTCGCAATTTCATATTTTTCACCGTTGATGGTGCGCTTGTCGCCTTCGATTTCTTCTACGCGACCGGTAATTTTGTTAGAAGATACCTCGATGGAAAGAATGGTACCATCCTGGCTTTTCGCCACACTCAGCACATCCCATTCCGCCAGGTCAGACAGCTTGATGATCTGACCGGATTTAGTGATGGTAAACTTAATATCCTTATCCTCAGGGTCTAACACCAAAGAAGGATTACCGTATTTATCCGTTACCTTGTGGCTGTTTGTCAGCACGCTTTCAACAACAATATTCTGCAGAGAGGTAACGAACACCAGGTCATAAATATCGTTGTTATCAATATCTAAGAAGGTGCTGCGGCCGGATTCCGGCTTCATCAGTTCTGCATTGAAGGTTACGGGTTTACCGTTAAAAATCATCTGCGCGTCTTTAGATACGGTTAAGGTCTTGGTGTTTTTATCGTTTTCTTTGTCAACCCAGTATTTAATTACCGTGTGCTGACCGTCGGCTGCATTGATTTCATCAAAGTTGCCGGTAGCAATGGTGGTGGCGTGGTTTCTGTTCTTTTCAGCGCGGGCTAAAATCAGCTCATTATCGCCATTAGAACGTTCTGCTACATAATAGGTGACGTTAAAGCCCAGCAGGTTACGAACGGCAGGCAGAGCCTGTTCGGATACTGTAAACACATTTTCACCAATGCGTACTTCGTTATCCTTTAAGTTACTGGTGCCACCAATGCTGCTGATACCCAAAGCGGTAATCTGACCGCTTGCTTTGGTTACGTTCAGCACGTCTTCCAATAAGGTTTTGTCTACGATTTCATATTTTTCATCGTTACCAAAGCCAACCTGCTCCATCATGTTAACAGTCAGGGCATTAAAGGTCATCTGGGCAATCATGCCACGTTTAACCTTTTCATTGGCACCGGCTGCCGCATTTTTAGAAATGCCGTTCTGGGAGCCAACCACCATATAACCGGTGGGGAAGCCGCCTTTAGCTAAAGCGGAGGGCTCGTGACCGATAATTCTGACCAGAATGGTCATTGCTTCGGCATAAGAAATGGAATCATCGGGACGGAAGTTTGCTTCATCGTCACCAATCACAATACCCTGATCGGTGGCTACGTTAATATAACCGTTTGCCCAGTGATTTTCTACCACGTCGGGATATTTTGTCTGATGTTTGGATGCTTCTGCCACGTTGCCGAGACCCATAGCTTCAACAGCTACTTTAGCAAACTCGGAACGGCGGATGGTGGCATCGGGACGGAATTTGCCGTCATCGTCACCAATCATAATGCTTAAAGCACCTAAAGTTTCAATAGCCTCCTCGTAGGGAGAGTCAACGACATCGGAAGGCAGTGCCGCAAAAGAGGACGTTGCCAAACCCATGGTCATAACAGCTGCAGAAAGCGCCGCTGTCAGCTTTTTAGAGATACTCATGAAGAAATTCCTCCTAAAAAATAGATTTTCTGTCTGTCATATCCCTGTTGTTTCGTTTTTTAGTTTACATAATGTTGTCCTATGAGCAAAATAAAACAGCCTGCATTTGAGTCAAGCCGCTTTACCATATGTCGTGTTTGTGTGTCATTCCGTCGTGCTGATACTGTTTAAACGGCAAAAGGAAAAAGAAAGTTCCGCAAAATCAAGAATTTATACAGAGTAAATTCTGGAAAATCCTCACGGAAATCGCTGTTTTTCTTGACTTAGAGCCGTTTTTTTATTACAATAATATGAGTGATTCACAACAAACCAACGAAAGAGGCTGTTTATGAATATACGCATCAGTAACATTAAGCTTTCGCCGGATGCAAACCCTTCTGAACTCAGGCAAAAGGCTCTTGGCATCATCAAGAAAAAAGACAGTCAAATAGAGAATTTTCGCATTGTCCGTCAGTCGGTGGACGCCCGGAAAAAGCAGGTGCAGCTGGTGTACAGCGTGGAGCTTTCGGTAAAAGACGGCACCACACTTCCCGACCATCCCGATGTGCGGATGTTGCCGGTGGAAGAAAAGAATGTGCCTCTTAAAAGCCATCTGAAATACCGCCCCGTGATTGTTGGGACAGGTCCCTGCGGTTTATTTTGTGCGTTGACGCTGGCTCGTGCCGGAGCCGCGCCCATCATTTTAGAGCGCGGTGCCCAAGTGGATGAACGCGCTAAACGGGTAGAGCAATACTGGCAGGGCGGTGCTTTAGATATAAACTCCAATGTGCAGTTTGGCGAGGGCGGAGCCGGCACTTTTTCAGACGGTAAGCTGACCACACGCATCGGCGACAGCCGTGCTAAGCGGGTATTGGAGGATTTTCACCGGTTCGGAGCCGATGAGGATATTTTATATAAAGCAAAACCTCACATTGGAACTGATGTTTTGCGGAATGTGATTAAAAACATCCGCCTGTATCTTGAATCTTTGGGTTGCGAGTTTCAGTTTGAAACCACATTAACAGATATAGATATACAAAACGGTATGCTGCAGGGCATCACCACCTCAAAGGAGGAATATATTCCCTGCCGGCACTTGATTTTAGCCATTGGGCACAGTGCCAGAGATACCTATGAAATGCTTCTTGCCAAAGGGATTTTGATGGTGCAGAAGCCTTTTTCCGTTGGTGTGCGGATTGAGCATTTGCAAAGCGACATTGACAAGGCAATGTATGGCGATTTTGCCGGACATCCTGCCTTGGGAGCCGCTGATTATCAGCTTTCCCATCGGCAAGGCGATGATGCCTGCTACAGCTTTTGTATGTGCCCCGGCGGTGTGGTGGTGGCAGCAGCCTCAGAAAAGGAAACCATTGTAACCAACGGCATGAGTTACCGCAGTCGGAACGAAAAGAATGCCAATGCGGCACTTTGTGTTAATGTAGACGGTCGGTATTTTGAAAGTGACCATCCCCTGGCCGGTGTGGCTTTTCAGCGCTCTTTGGAAAAAGGTGCTTTTACCCTGACCAAAGGGGTAGGGGCACCCGTACAGACTGTTGGCAGCTTATTAGATAAAGGGCTAAGCTCCATCGGCAAAGTTACGCCCAGCTATACCGGACAAACAGTTTTAACCGATATGAACCGGCTGTTTCCACAGCCGATTATCAATATGTTAAAACAAGGCTTACAGGTCTTTGACAAAAAAATTGAAGGCTTTGCCCATCCGGAGGCTCTGCTCACCGGTCCGGAAACCCGAACCAGTGCTCCGGTGCGAATTTCCCGTGATGAAAACTGCGAAAGCATCAGCATAAAAGGTCTCTACCCTGCCGGCGAAGGGGCAGGCTATGCCGGTGGCATTATGAGTGCGGCCGTTGACGGCATCCGTGTGGCACAGGCTTTGTTATTACAGGAGGACGAATGATGAAATTAAATCAAAAATCTGCATCCATTATGGCTGTTTTAATCACAGCGGCCTGGGGATCTTCATTTATATTAATGAAAAACGTGGCGAACGATGTGTCGGCGCTGGCATTTTTAACTCTTCGATTTGGTTGCTCTGCCGTCATTTTAGCCTTGGTTTTTTGGAAGCAACTGAAAAAGTTTAATAAAAAGACAATTTTGCAATCCTTTGTGTTGGGGGCACTGTTAGGCGGCTATATGATTTTTCAGATTAACGGTCTGCGGGATACCTCTGCTTCCAACTCTGCTTTTATTACCAGCTTAAGTGTGTTGATGGTGCCTTTTTTAGCGGCCTTTATGCTCCGGAAAGCACCCAGCAAAAGTAACTGGACCGGTGTGGGGCTGGCGATTTTAGGGCTGGTGTTCATCACCGGCATTTATCAGGGGTTAACGGCTCTCACCTTCGGCGACTTTTTAACCTTTTTGTGCGCCATCTGCGTGGCTGTACATATCATTGTGGCGGATCGGTATTTAAAAGAAAGTGATTCCCTGCTCCTCGGCATCGGTCAGATTTTTGCGGCGGCTATTATTTCCTTTGTGGCATGGTTCGTCACCGAGCCCATGACCTTTGCAACGGTAAATTATACCGGTGATTTAATCTGGGCAATTCTGCTCACATCTGTATTTTGCACCTGCTTTGCCTTTACTGCTCAGATTGTGGTGCAAAAGCATCTGCATCCGGCACGGCTTTCTGTTATTTTCACATTAGAGCCGGTGTTTGCCTATATTTACGCTGTGCTTCTGCCTCTGCCTGCCGATGTGACTGAGCCCATCCATTGGGCAAAGGTGCTGGGTTGTCTTTTGGTTGTGGGTGGTATGATTATTTCTGAAAGTGGTGCGGTGGAAAGAATATTAAAAAGAAAATAAGATTGTAGGGAACGGCATATATGCCGTTCCTTTTTTATAGAATAAATGAAAATAAATATCCACCCGCATAGCGGGTGGTATTTCATTTTCGGGCATAGCCCTACCCTTTACTGGCTGCGCACAAGTGCGCTTTTTATTGGCCTGCCAGCCATGCAATTACTACTAGCTACCCATAAATGGGTTATGTAGGTGTTCTTTCTATGTAAA
>SVJT01000084.1 GCA_015068865.1 Oscillospiraceae bacterium
GTTACCCAGCATTTCAAAGAATGTACCGTGACGGGCGGTTTTACCTACACGTTCAATATCCGGTGTACGGATACATTTCTGGCAGGTGGTTACCCGTTCCTTTGGCGGCTTCTGACGGCCGGTAAAATACGGCTTAAGCGGTGCCATACCCGCATTAATAAGCAGCAGGCTGGGGTCGTTTTCGGGCACCAGCGAAAAGCTCGGCATTCTGTAATGCTCTTTCCCTTCAAAAAATGATAAATATTTTTCCCTGATTTCATTCAGTCCCAGCTTTTGCACAATAATCTTCCTCTCAAAAGTATATACTTGAATTACCATTTTATCACAAAATCACTGATAAATCAATAGTTTTTAGCGGATTTTTCTTCCTCTTTAATAATAAAAAAAGCTTTTCAAGCTTCAACCCCTAAGCCCCCATTCTTTGAGGCAAAAAGGAAAGCAAAAAAGAGCCATTGCCAAAACACAACAGCTCTCTATGGATTATTTGCAAAATGCACATTCTTCGCAGTACATTACATTGCCTTCAAACACCCTGAAAATTGTAGAAAATAGCTCTTGATTTCGGATGTTTTTCTTGTTATGCACCATAATTTTTTCCGGTGCCAATGTGATTAGAACGCTGATTAACAAATCATCATAGGCTTCTTCCGTCAACAGTACTTCTCCCTCTAAAAAATCAGCAAAGCAAGGGGCTGTAATATCCTTTCCCTCTGCATCTAAAATCACATACCCACCCTCTTTTGCCACCAGAACATGAGCCATTTTCGGGCGGTCTTTCTGAATGCCTACAAAATATTTCAGCAGGCTGATAAATTCTTCATATTCTTTGTGCGCTTCATATCGCTCCACCAATGCTTCTGCCAGTTTTTTCAGCAACGCTTCATATTCTTTCAGTCGAAAGGCCACAAAGCCGTCCACCAGCATAGTGCTGTCTTCTTTCAGATAATCATATACGCTTAAAACAATCGCCTGTTTTCGTGCCCCATACCCGACTTCCGGGTCATCGGCACAGCATTCGATACTTTTTAGCACTTCCCGTTTTGTCACCACGGAAAGATGACTGAAATCCTCTTCTAAAATCCGTTTCAGCAACCGGATTTCATAACGGTCGATGATGTATTCTGCAACAACATTTACATATTGATCCAGCATAAACACATCATCAGAAGGTTCAAGACTAATGTAGGTTACCGAATCTTCCGTTTCTGATTCAGTCACGGAAATCGGAAAGGCACATTCGGGATGGTTGAAAAGTCGTGCAGAAATAAAATTAATATCCCCGCAAAGCCCCAATGTGATACGGTCAGACACACGGTTCACTCCCTCCGGAAAACAATGGTTTTAGTTTGCCGTTTTTTTGAGTGTTTATACATAACCGACACAAAGAATTGTTCCCACATCAATTAACGGTCGCCCCGGTCGTTCCTGACAGGCAAAACCCTGACTTTCTACAAACCGGCGAATTTCTTGTCCTTGGGGATGGGTATGTAAATCTCCGAAAACAGCAACATTTTTTTCATCTAAAATGCCGGTTGCACCCCCAATAAAGCCGTAGTCATGGCCGGGTAATTCGATACAACCCGGTTCGACTAAAAGCACAGAAAGTCCCGCTTCTCCGGCTGCATTGGCAATAGACGCATCTGCCGTCACCACACCGTTTCCCACAGAAAGAGCAGAACATTTGCTGTAACCCTGTGCCACAGGCACCAGGCAGATGTTTCTTTCAGAAAGAAGGCTGATAATTTCTTCATCTGTACTGTCCCATCGGGCAAAGGCAAAGCCACCGACATTTAATACATTATATGCAACATCTCTCGGATAGTCCTTTGAAAGTGTTTTTTTTCCTTGTACCAACTTTATGCCCAAAGGCGACAGCAAAGCCTCGTAATCATCAAAAACCGACGGCGCACAAACCACAGTACCCTTACCGTCGGGAAACAGCGTCATATCCGGATGTCCGGATACCGGCTCTGCCAGTTCCCTGCAGGGGACAGACGGGATGAAAATGCCCCATTCTCCAAAAGCCTGTACGATTTCATCAACATAACGGTAATCAACAACAAAAATTCCCTTTTGCAACGTATTTTCACCTCTTTTGGCAAGAAAATTCTTTGTTTTCCCTTGTTTTTGACCGATAAAAATAGTATAATATAAGAGAAATTTATTGTCAATTACAATCCAAAAACACCTTGAAAAGGAGAATTTTATGACATACGTATTTTTAGCCGACGGCTTTGAAGAAATCGAAGCGCTTTCCGTGGTGGATATTCTCCGCCGCTGTCAAATTGAAGTACAAACCGTTTCCATTACTGAAAACAAGCAGGTAACCGGCTCTCACGGGATTCCCGTTTTAGCTGATATTACCCTTGAGCAAGCCAATACCGATACGGCACAGGCTTTAATTTTACCCGGTGGTCTGCCCGGTTCGGATAATCTGCAGGCCTGCAAACCGTTAGAAGACGCCCTGAAGAAAGCTGCCAAAGAAGGTCGCATTGTGGCCGCTATCTGTGCTGCGCCAAAAGTTTTGGGCGCATTCGGGTTACTTGCCGGCAAAAAAGCCACCTGTTATCCCGGCTTTGAAAAAGAGCTTTTGGGCGCTACGCCGGTAACCGAAAAAGTTGTTCGGGACGGAAACGCCATCACCTCCCGTGGTGCCGGCACAGCTGCCGACTTTGCTTTTGCCCTGGCAGATGCGTTAGGCGGCAATCCCGATCCCATCCGCAAAGGGATGTTGTTTGATTGATACAATCAAACGATTGTATCTATGCCAAAACACTAAAAATCTATTGATTAATCTTGCAAAAAAAGGTATAATAAGGAATAATCTATTCGTTTTATGCCCTGCATAAAATAAAAAAAACTGTAGCTTCGGCTACCGAAAACATTTGGAGGTATAAAAATGTCTATTCTCAGAGTTTTTGCAGAAGGTGCACAAAATGTAAATGGCGGCGAACCTCCTGCTCCGGGCATTATGGAAATGATCATATCCTTCCTGCCTATGATTTTATTAGTTGCTGTTTTCTACTTTATCTTAATCAGACCCCAGCGCAAAAAAGATAAAGAAACCAAACAGATGCTGGCAAATTTAATCGTTGGTGATAAAATTACCACCATCGGCGGTATTGTTGGCACCATCATTAAAATCAAAGACGAAAAAATTATGATTGAAACTGGCTCAAAAACCGAAAAAACCGTTATGACCTTAGAACGTTGGGCAGTCAGAGACGTTGAAAAGAAAGAAACTGCTGACTAAGCCGACCAAACTCCCGTCATAAAAACATCTGCCCCGGCATAGAGTGATAATAACTTATATGTTGGGAGGATGTTTATGAATACACGTGGATATAAACAGGCGAAAGAGACTGACGGTGCCAAAAAGCTGTTACCCGGATTTTTAAAGGCATTGCTGCTGGCATTTGGTCTCACCTTGCTCATCTTTTTTGTTTGCTCCTTGCTTTTGACCTATACCGGTCTTGCAGAAAAGAGCATCCCTTTTATCGTGATTATCACCGTTGTACTGAGTACGGCTTTAGCCGGCGCTCTTCATGCAAAGACGACCAACCAAAAAGGCTATTTAAACGGTGCCTTAATTGGCATTGTTTATGTTTTGGTGTTGTATATTGTTTCTCTGCTCACAGCAGGAAGGTTTTATTTCAACCCATACATACTGATTCTTTTGGCTATCGGCATCTTCAGCGGTGCATTCGGCGGTATTTTGGGCATTAACCTGTCAGGTAAACGTCGTTATTAAAGAAAAATATTTTTACGCAAAGGAGAAATTGCTATGAAACATATCAAACCCATCACCAAAGGAACTTTAAAAGAAACCGCTAAAAAAGGTGGTTGCGGCGAATGTCAGACTTCTTGTCAGTCCGCTTGCAAAACCTCTTGCACCATCGCTAACCAGAAGTGCGAAAGAGCGTAAGTATGATTTAAAAAGGGCTGTGGCATTGCCACGCCCTTTTTTGCTTTTAAGTATGATTTTTTGAAAGGAATATTTCCATGGTACATAGTTATGAAATCAACGGCACCAAAATCGTTTTGGATTCAGAAAGCGGCGCGGTGTCTTTAATCGATGATATAACCTTTGCCCTTTTAAAAGCTTTGGGAGACAGTGTTCCCGAAACCGAAACACTGCCCCAAGAACTGGCAGACAAGCTTCCTCAGTTCTCAAAAGATGAATTACAGGAAGTTTGGGAAGAGCTTTTAGAACTGAAAAAAGAAGAGGTTCTCTTTGCAGAAGACCCTTATGAAGCTATTTCCAAAAAACCCTTTGTGGGTTCTGTTGTGAAGGCTATGTGCCTCCACATTGCACACGACTGCAACCTGCGCTGCCGCTATTGCTTTGCCGAAACCGGCAGCTATGACGGTCCCCGCGGTCTGATGAGTGCGGAAGTAGGCAAAAACGCCATTGACTATTTAATCAACGCCTCCGGTCATCGTAAAAACTTAGAGGTAGATTTCTTTGGCGGCGAACCCCTCTTAAACTTTGAGGTTGTGAAAGAAATCGTCCGTTATGCCAGAGAACGGGAAAAGGATTGCGGCAAGAACTTCCGTTTCACCATTACCACCAACGGTTTATTGCTGGATGATGCTAAAAAAGAGTTTATTAATGCTGAAATGGTGAACATTGTGCTGAGCATTGACGGTCGCAAAGAGGTTAACGACTATATGCGTTACCGTGTAGACGGCACCGGCAGCTACGATACCATTGTGCCTCGTTTTATGGATATGGCAGAATCCCGCAATCAGGATAATTACTATGTACGCGGTACCTTTACCAGAAAGAATTTAGATTTTAAAGAAGATGTTCTCCATCTGGCAGACCTGGGCTTTAAACAGATTTCCGTTGAGCCGGTGGTCTCCTCTCCCGATAAGGACTATATGATTCAGGAAGAGGATTTGCCGGTGCTTTATGAACAGTATGAAAGCTTAGCCGCTGAATATGTGAAACGCAAAAAGGAAGGCAACGGCTTTAACTTCTTCCACTTTATGGTGGATTTAACCGGTGGCCCCTGCATTTTAAAACGTCTCTCCGGCTGCGGTGCCGGTCACGAATATGTGGCAGTAGCACCCAACGGCGATATTTACCCCTGTCATCAGTTTGTGGGTGACGAAAGCAAAAAAATGGGCAATGTGAAAGAGCCCGGTTTAGATGAATCCATCAGCCAGTTCTTCCGTGAATCCAACATTTACACAAAGCCTGCCTGCAAAAACTGCTTTGCCAAGTTCTATTGCAGCGGCGGTTGTCCTGCCAATGCTGTGCAGTACGGCGGCGGTATTAATAACCCCCTACCCCTTTCCTGCGCTCTGATGCGTAAACGTTTAGAATGTGCTATTTACTGCACCGTTATGCAGCAGGAAGCCGAAAACGAATAAAAGGAGCGATTGATATGACCTTTAAAATGGTTCACAATAACATCAACGTGTCTGACCTTGCCATCAGTCTGGACTTTTATCAAAAAGCATTAGGACTTTCCGAAGTTCGCCGAATAGAAAAGCCGGATTTCACCATCGTCTTTTTAGGCGACGGTGTTGGTGAGCACCGTTTGGAGCTAACCTGGCTGAAGAGTCATCCCCAGCCCTATAACTTAGGGGAAAATGAATTCCATTTGGCCTTCGAAACGGAAAACATAGAAGAAGCACTGGCATACCACAAAGAGCTGGATTGCGTGTGCTTTGAAAACACCGCTATGGGCATTTATTTCATCGAAGACCCTGACGGTTACTGGCTGGAAATTGTTCCGAAGAAGAATTGAGGATGTTGTATGATAGAAGCAGGCAAAAAAGCCGTTATCACCATTGATGCCATTGCAACCGGCGGTGACGGTGTGGGAAGGCTTGACGGTATGGCCGTCTTTGTGCCCCACACCTGCCGTGGCGACCGTGTGGAAATTGAGCTTTCCAAGGTAAAATCCGGCTGTGCATATGGCAACGTGACAAAAATCCTTGAGCCCTCCCCTTACCGGCGGGCTGATTTTTGTGCGTCTTTGGGTGCCTGCGGCGGCTGTGATTTGGCGCATATGGAATACGCCGAACAGCTTTTTGTTAAACGGCAGATTGTAGCAGATACCCTGGCTCGGATTGGCGGTTTTACAGATATTACCGTTAATGAAACCATGGCTGCTCCCCGTCCGGAACGGTATCGCAACAAAATGGTATTCCCCCTGGGACGGGACGAAAACGGCAACCCTGCCGGTGGTTTCTTTGCAGCCAAAAGCCATCAGTTGATTCCGTTAAGCGATTGCCGCCAGGGTGACCGTGCCGCCAGCCTGTGGCTTTCTGCCACTTTAGATTATATCAACGAAACGCATACCACTTTATATGACGAAAACAGTCGTCGCGGCGCTGCCCGACGGCTATTTGTGCGTTTAGCCGAAGGTACAAAAGAAGCCATGGTTGTGCTGACTGCCAACGCAAAAAAAATTAAACAACCCGAATTGTTTGTAGAAAAGATTTTGGCTGTACCAACTGATTACACCATAAAGAGCATTATTTTAAATGTGCATCAGGAGCCGAACAATCTGCTCTTAGGCACAAAAAACAAAGTGCTTTACGGCACCGAAACCATTGAAGATATTTTGGGTGGACTCCGTTTTTCCATCTCTCCCCACAGTTTTTATCAGATTAACGCACCCCAAACGGAAAATTTGTATAATACTGCTCTTTCTTTAGCCGGACTTTCCGGCACAGAAACCGTCCTTGATTTATACTGCGGTATCGGTACCATTTCCCTCTTCGCTGCCCGCAAGGCCGGCAAAGTCATTGGTGTGGAAATTGTGCCCCAGGCCATCCAAAACGCCAGAGAAAATGCCGCACGAAACGGCATTACCAACGCAGAATTTATCTTGGGTAGTGCCGAAGAAATTGCCCCTCTTTTAGCAAAGGAGGGAAGCGCTCCCCAGGTGGTCTTTGTAGACCCGCCCCGAAAAGGATGCGACGAAGCGGCTCTTTCTGCCATTTTGCAAATGAACCCGAAAAAAATTGTATATGTCTCCTGCAACCCGGCAACTCTTGCCCGGGATGCCAAGTTCTTGTGTGCCCACGGATATACTTTAAAAGAGGCTACCCCTGCTGATATGTTTCCGAACACAAGCCATGTGGAGTGCTGTGTGCTGCTATGTCGGGAGGAATAACAAATGAAAACTTTAGATGTTGGATATATCAATAAAAATAATCAAAAGAACTTGGGATACAAAGGAAAATCCGAAACGCACTATAATCAGAATTCTTATGAAATGGAATGTTTAGATTGCGGTCATAAATATTTAGCGAATGGTTGCGATGTTTGGCTGAGAAAGTGCCCTATTTGTCAATCTAAAACAAAAAGAAATGCACATAATTCCTCAAAATCCATATCTGATA
>SVJT01000085.1 GCA_015068865.1 Oscillospiraceae bacterium
TTCTGCACCACGGATCACATACACGCCATTAACCCTTCGGGGAATGGATTTTAAATTATAAAAATGCCAATAATGAGCTCCGTCATTATTCAAAGCAGGACCGTGATCGGTAATGGCAAGCAGTTCAATGCCTTTTCGGGCACATTCTGTTATCATTTCGTGAATGGTGCTATAGGCATGGCTGCTGGCAATGGTATGGGTATGTACTTCTGTTGTAATCTTACTCTTCAATTTGTTCCATAAGCCTCCTGTTCAATTCCTCCGCAGCATTATAACCCATTTTCCGCTGTCTGTGATTCATGGCGGCAACCTCAATGATAATCGCAAGGTTACGACCGGGTTTCACCGGAATCGTCAGCGATGGAACACTGATTCCCATAATATCGGTTGTAAATGTATCCAACCCCAAGCGGTCATAGTGTTTGCCTGCCTGCCAGTTTTCCAGATTAATCACCAGATTAATATTTTCTGTATCTTTAACAGCACCAATACCAAAAATCTGTTTAACATCAATGACACCAATGCCACGTAGTTCAATAAAGTGGCGAATAATTTCCGGTGAGCTGCCCACCAGCGTTTTTCTGGACACCTTTTTAATTTCCACTGCATCATCCGCTACCAGACGGTGTCCGCGTTTAACAAGCTCAATGGCTGTTTCACTTTTACCAACACCGCTTTCACCAATGAGCAAAATACCTTCACCAAAGACCTCCACCAATACACCGTGCATTGTGGTCATGGGAGCCAACCAAACAGAAAGGGAGAGGATAATATCACTCATAAACTGAGAAGTTCCTTCTTTTGTCCGAAGGATTGTCACATCAAATTCCTTGGCGCAGTCTAACAGCTCCGAAAAAATCTCCAGTTCACTGGTCACGACCAAGGCAGGAATTTTCTTTGAAAGCAACCCGGCAATACTGCTTTTTCGTTCTTCTGAGGAAAGCTTCTCTAAATATGTATATTCAACTTTACCCAAAATCTGAATACGTTTGGAGTCAAAATAATCAAAAAAACCGGCAAGCTGCAGGCTGGGGCGGTTAATTTCCGCAATGGTAATGGGAATATCCACATAATTCTCCGCACCATAAATCAGCTCTAAATTCTGTTCTTCTATCAGTGTTCCCAGTTTTACAAAAATATTCACAAAACCGCTCCTTTACCGTTTTGATTCAAAAACATCATAAACATCCATTATTATTATATAGCGGTTTACAGTTATTGTCAAGCCGTTCTCATTCCCACCTCCAGTAAAAAAACTGTTTTAATACTGGACTTTTCAGCCGTTTTGTTGTACAATTAACATATATTATTTTTGGAGGGATTTGCCATGCGTGCAGTCATTACCGTTATCGGACATGATAAAATCGGCATTATCTATGAAGTAAGCCGTATTTTAGCCGAAAACAACATTAATATTTTAGATATCACCCAAACCATCATGCAGGATATGTTCACCATGATTATGTTAGTAAGCACCGAAAAATGCTCAAAGAGCTTTAAAGAAATTTCTGACACTTTAGCTGCTTTAGGTGAAACCTTGGGGCTTTCCATCCGCATTCAGCACGAGGATATTTTTAATTCCATGCACAGAATTTAACTGTACACAGAATTAAATGAAAGGATGGATTTAAAATGTTAAACTCACTCGAAATTATGGAAACCATAAAAATGATTGCCGAGGAGCATCTGGATATCCGTACCGTAACCATGGGCATCTCATTAATGTCCTGTGCTGGTTCTGATGGAGAGGCAGTCAGCCAAAAGGTATATGACACCATTACGAGACGGGCAGAAAAATTAGTAAAAACTGCTGAAGAACTGGAAACAGAACTGGGGATTCCCATTATCAACAAGCGAATCTCCGTTACCCCTGCCTCTTTGGTACTGGGCGGTTCATCTAACCCCGATGATTTTGTCACCCTTGCCAAAGCCTTGGATCGAGCAGCTGACACCACCGGTGTGAACTTCATCGGCGGCTACTCTGCCTTGGTGCACAAGGGCATGACCACAGGGGATGCAACGCTCATTGCTTCCATTCCGGAAGCTCTTGCTGTTACAGAGCGTGTTTGTTCCAGCGTGAATGTGGGTTCTACCCGTGCCGGTATTAATATGGATGCTGTCGCCTTAATGGGGCGCATGATTAAAGAAACAGCAGAAAGAACAAAGGACAGAGATGGCTTTGGATGTGCTAAATTAGTTGTATTTTGTAATGCTGTAGAAGATAATCCCTTTATGGCCGGTGCCTTTTGCGGCATAGGCGAACCCGATACCGTTATTAACGTTGGCGTGTCCGGTCCCGGTGTTGTGAAGTGTGCCTTGGAACAGGTTAAAGGTGCCGATTTTGGCATTGTTGCTGACACAGTAAAGAAAACCGCCTTTAAAATCACCCGTATGGGGCAGTTGGTGGCACAGGAAGCCTCCCGCCGCTTAAACGTTCCCTTTGGCATTGTGGATTTGTCTTTAGCACCAACCCCTGCTGTTGGCGACAGCGTGGCATACATTTTAGAAGAAATGGGTCTGGAGCGTTGCGGTACCCACGGTACCACTGCCGCTTTAGCACTTTTGAATGACGCTGTTAAAAAAGGCGGTGTTATGGCAAGTTCCTATGTGGGTGGTTTATCCGGTGCTTTCATCCCCGTCAGCGAGGATGCCGGTATGATAGCTGCCGCACAAGCCGGTGCACTCTCTTTAGATAAACTAGAGGCTATGACCTGTGTTTGCTCTGTGGGTCTTGATATGATTTGTGTTCCCGGTGATACCAGTGCTCAAACCCTCTCAGCCATTATTGCCGATGAGGCTGCCATTGGTATGATTAACAACAAAACCACTGCTGTCCGCTTAATTCCGGCTCCCGGTAAAACAGTGGGCGACATTGTGGAATTTGGCGGTTTATTGGGCACAGGACCCGTGATGCCGGTAAACAACTTTAAAAGCGATGACTTCATTGCCCGTGGCGGACGAATTCCGGCACCGATACACAGTTTGAGAAACTAACAATAAAGGGGTTGCAAATGCAACCCCTTTATTGTTAGGTTTACTTTTTCAAAAACCGCATTGTCCACGCCTGCAAACGCAAACGGTGAGACAAATATTTATCTTCAAACGCATCGCTTTGCATCCACTCACCCTTAAAGGCGCAATCCCTTGTCATGGGCAGCGCATCTAGTGAGGGCAACTGTTCACCGGGCTTGAGTGTGACGGTTTTTTCGCCGCAAAGCACCATCATAGCACCACGGAGCCAATCCGCCGGCCCGATAACTGTCTCACCCACCTTGATTTCTGTGGGCAAAAAGCCACTTACATCCATATCCTTTGCCGATTCCTTAATATCTTCTGCCGAAAGAGTCACCGGCTCTGTGATGGCATAAGGCGTATCTAAAAAGCCGTATACCTTTCCGCAAACGTGTTCTCCTTTACCCAACAGAAACTCCCTGCAGGCTAAAAACATATCGGAAATACATAACGAGCAAGGCTCTGTTACAGGGTAAAAGTTTTCACTGATAGACTTGTAAAGTGCAGGCACATCAGCCGGTGTTACTACACGCTTTCCTTCTTGCATAAGTTCTCCGGCCAATTCCTCATAGGAAGTTATGCGGAATCGTTTATCTTCTTTTAACAAGCGAACCACAGTTCTTAAATTCTCATAAAACTTTTCCGTTACCTCTTTCGGTCTGGGAGTGCAACGTTCCCACTGACCGAATTCATGCAGGTTTTCTTTATAATAATTCTTTGCATCCCAGAACTCTTCAAACATACAGATGTTAGGATGGGTATACAGAATCACACGGTTGTTCTCAGCCATTTCATCTAACAACTGTCGGATTTCCGCCTCACCGCAGGTTAAAAACGTCCGTTCCATACCATAGGTATATGATACGTTGAAAATATTGCAATAATAAACACCTTGACCATCTACTGTGTCACAATACGTATCCGCATAAACAGGAAAACCCATATCCGCATAGACATACATCGCCACATAGGATTTTTGATTTCCCGGCGGACAGGCAGCATACATTTTATCTACACCGGTGGCATGGCGAATCATTTGAATAGCTTCCGTTTCCTGACGGAGCACTTCAGCTTTTGCCGCATCAAAATCCTCAATATCCGTATATTCGTTAATGGTCGGGTGTAATGTGTGCCCATAGCTGTGGGAAGCAATTTCATGGTGTTTCAGAGCCTCCAAAACATCCGTTCTGCCCCAGTTTTCCAGTTGTTTAGCCAGCAAACCAACCAGGCAAAAGCAACCCTTCACGCCTTCTTCACGCAAAATTTCTGCTTCTCTGTAAATTGCATCTGCTGCTTCGTTTGAAGTAAAATCTTCTGTGTCAAAGGATAAAATAACATCCGTCATAACAATCTGCCTCCATAATAGTACGATATCATAACCCTCATCATCTCAAAACGGCTGCTTGTTTCTTTTGTAATTTAGACATGGCAATAAAGTATGCAATCAGCTCTGTGATAATGCACAAAATCCATCCAATGGGCCATACCAGATACAAGAAAGTCATGGTGGGGCACAAGGGGAAGATCAGATATACCCACACAAACCGCAAAAGGCACATAAAGAACAGAGTCGCCATGGTGGGAATAATGGGTTTACCCATACCTCGCAAAGTTCCGCCTAAAACCTCATTAATGCCGCAGATGAAATAGGTACTGGAAATAATAATCATCTTTTGACGGGAATACTCAATAACGGCGGGGGTGCTTGTCATCAGCGAGGAAAGCTGGCGGCTGAAGGCTGCCGAAAGCAGACCAAAAAATGCACCAAACATAACTGTGATAAGCACGCTGTTTATAATGGCTTTTTTCGTCCTGCTCAAATTCCCTGCACCAATGTTCTGTGCCACATAAGGCATTGTTGCAAGGCATGTTGCATGACAAATCTGATACAGAATGCCATCAAACTGGTTGGCAATAGAAATACCCGTGGTAGCATCCGGTCCAAAGCTGTTCACCGTTGCCACAATAACAGAGTTTGCCACCGAATAAAGAGCTGTCTGTAACCCTGTCGGAACACCGATAAACAGAATTTCTTTCAGTTCAGACCCATAGAATTTCATTTTTTTAATGTTAAATTTTGTCTTGTCATCGTTTCTGAGCAAGGTGATAAAAGCCAAACCACCGATTATGGTATTACAAACAATGGTGGCAATGCCAACACCTTCAACGGTCATATGAAATTTAGCAAGGAAAATATAACTCAAGGTAACCTTTATGCTGCTGCCAATCATTAAAAAATACATAGGGCGTTTGGTATCGCCACCGGCACGCAGGATGGATGCACAGAAGTTATATAACAACAGCATGGGAGCGCCAAGAAAATACAGTCTGAAATATAAGCTTGCCTGCCCCATCAGTTCATCGGGACAATTAATCCAGCTTAAAAATATTTCCGCACAGCTGACGCCTAAAACAAGGAGAATAAGACCGCCAACAATGGAGAACAAAACCGCTGCACCAATAGCTCTCTCCGTTTTTTCTTCATCGCCGCTGCCAATGTACTTTGCAACGACAACATTGGCACCGGTAGAAATGCCAATCAGCAAGCTGGTACAAACACTAATCAGCGTTCCGCAGGTGCCCACAGCACCTACCGCCGAGTCACTTGCAAAATTACCCAGAATCGTCATATCAACGAGATTAAACATATTCTGGGTAACATTCATAACCATAATGGGTATAACCATAGAAAACAGACCTTTAAAAATAGAACCTGACAGCATATCCACACTGTTTCTTTTAATTCTCATAAAGCTTTCTCTCCCCGGTTGTTGACCGCATTTATCGTTTCGTTTTTCTTTGCAACCTCATTGTAGCACCATTTACATAAAATAACAAGTAGAAAAAACAAAAGGAGATGTAAAAAATTTTTTACATCTCCTTTTGTTATCTTAGCAGGATACTGTTTCCTGGGCTTTTAAAACTTCTTTCCGTTTGCGGTGTGCGGCAGAGATAACAAACTGCAGAGCCACGATATTAATCACCATCACAATTGAACAAGCATAAAAGCCTACGGTGTAACTGTTAAACAAATCGTAGCATGCATTAATCAACGGTGCGCCCAGTGCATAACCTGCTGTATTAAAGGATACAAATAAGCCTAAAATTTTATTAAAGGATTTTTCACCAAATAAGTCGCTGGCATATAAAGGCAATACGATGGTTTCGAGAGGCAATGCCAAAGAAGAGAAAATACCGTATACCATCGCCAATACCATACCAAAAGCTGTGTTGGTTATCATCGCCAGAGCAATCATAACAACCACAGCCGTTGCAGAACAAATGGTAATGGTTGTTCTTAAGCCAAAGCGGTCGTAAATGAAGCCTGTTAAGAACTTAAATCCGGCAAGAGCCAGAGAATGAACGCTCAAAACCGATGCCACATAAGCTGGGTCTAAACCAACATCCTTCATATGAGCCGCTGCTACACCGTTAATACCCTGTAACACAAGACCTGTTAAAAAGATGCAGACAATAGCCGCATAGAAGTACGGAGTTTTAACGGCTTTACTATACTCAATACCGGGCCAGCTTTGTCCTCTTGCTTTCTTTTTGGAAACAACAATTTCGCTCTCATCAGCATTTTTAGGACGATTTTTAAAGAAAATCATAATCAGAACAGCAACTGCAAACAGAATCAAAGCAATTACACGATATGCCATACGGTAGCCGTAAGCCCCCTGCTCGATGATGGGGGATACAATTTGAATGGCAATGGCACCACCGACACCGTTGGCCGCTAATACCAAACCCATAATGGTACCCTTATTTTCCTTGCACCACTGATTGATAATACAACCAACCATGGTTGTCGTGGTCCAGGAGAGACCGAGTCCAAGGAAACAGCCGCCTATGTAAAAAACAAATACATCTGTGGCAAAAGAATAAATTAAACTGGAAGCAATCAAGCAAAAAAATCCAGCCCCTATCAGCTTTTTGGGACCAAACTTATTAATTAACGCACCGAAAAACAAATTGATAATGGCCGTCGTAACAAAGCGACAGCTATCATTTAATGAGAATGCACTGCGCTGGATGTTCAATGCCTTTGTAACGGGACCAATAAACAAACTCTTTGGTGAGCTACAGAATCCCAGACAGGTGAGCACCATTAAAAAAGACAGCGCCACAATGACCCATTTGTAATCAAAACCTTTTTTTCTACCCTGATTTTCCAAAACAAAACATCTCCCATTATAGATTTACATAATATAGTATAGCACATTATACACTATAAATCAATAAAAACAAGCTTTTAAATTTCTTTCAATTCTTTAGATTTCATATCATTTTTTTTGTTTTTCTAAATGGACTGCCAATGTAAAAGCTGATATAATAAAA
>SVJT01000086.1 GCA_015068865.1 Oscillospiraceae bacterium
TCCCGAACGTGAAGTAGAGTTAACCTTTAACAATATGGGTAATTCTTATACGATTAATATGCTCTTTACAAAAGGTTTTTAAGGTAAATTAATTTTAATAGAATAAATAATAAAGAAAGAAGGCAATCAAAATGGCATTAAACGAAACCCAAAGACAAAATTTGAGCAAGCTTGATGTTATGGAAGGTACTGGTATTTTTACCAACAATACCAAGGTTGACAGTGTTGACCAGCCTACCATTATCATCAGTTTGGGTGGCTTGGGCGGCAAAACTTTGAATGCACTCAAGGCACAGATCAGACGTAGAGTTAATAAGGAAAATAACTCCATTCGTCTGCTTGCTATTGACTCTTCAGAAGCTGATATTACAAAGCTGATTGATTACGGCAATTTAACCAAAGACGAAACATTATCCTTATATGAACCCTCTATTCCTTCTATGGCTGCCAACAGAGTCAGCATCCCCGGCTTCATTAAGGAATGGTTAAACGAAGATTTCACCCCGTCATTAACCGGTGAAGGCTGTGGTGGTGTGAGACAGAGCGGTCGTTTCATTCTGTCTGTTCCTGCTGTTTATCAGAAGGTAAGAAACAGAATTAAAGAAGTAATTCTGTCTGCAAGAGAAGCGGCTCCTAACGGCAGAACAAACATCATCTTTGTTGCCGGTATTTCCGGTGGTACCGGTAGTGGTACCTTCATTGATATGGCATATTTAACCCGTGACATTTTAAAGACCGACATTGGTATGGCGGCTGACAACAGCTACAAAATGTCTGCTTATCTGTTTATGCCTGATGTACAGTTTGGTTGCGGTGCTAACAATGACGCCTTGAAGAGAAACGGTTATGCTGCACTGAAGGAATTGGATTACTTCTACAACCTGAAAAAGGTTAACGGTATTTATGAATGGCCTTTCTCTGAAGGTGCGCTGAAGAACTCCACCAGCAACATTTATGACTTCTGTACACTGATTTCCTCTTTTGCCTCCAGCGGTGTTGTTGCAGGTAACAAAGAAGTTGCTGCAATTAACGTTACTGTTGAAAGCTTGATGGCGATTATTACAAATGCAGAGTTGACCGGCGAAGACGGACAGCCTCAGCAGATTTTAACTTCCTTCCTGGATAACTATGATACCAACATTGAAGAATGGATGGTTGCCGGTAACGGTAAAGATGTGGTGTCTTATCCCAGAAGTGCAAGCTACTGCTACAATGTTATCGGTTACGGCAGCGCCAGAATTCCTGTTGATGCTATCATGTCTTACATTGCTTTAAAGATGTATGAAAATGTATTGGCTGAATATCATAACATGAGTCTTCTGACAGCTGATTATATTTCTAAAATTATGGCTACCTCCGGTTGCGGTGATGTACAGTCCATCATTTCTGCTGTTAAATCTGCTGCATCTTGTGCATATAATCCTGCAGAACTGCCTTCCGGCGGTGATATTCACGGCTTGAAGACTCCGTACCGTATGTGGAGAGATAAGTCTATTGAATATTATCAGTCCTTCAAGAATACCCAGTCCTTTGCAAAGGGTATTGATAAGGTAACTGAAAATATTATTTCGGCATTAGACAATAAGTTAAATTCCGCTTTCGGCGAACACGGTCCTTATTTTGTTGTTAAATCCATCACTGCTTCTCACGCTGCTGACGGTGTAGACGGTATTCTGAGAAAGATTGATGCATTGCTCAAGATGATGGAAGACGAATATACCAACAGAGTTGAAAGATGCAAGACCTTTGACAGACTGATTGGTGCTCTGGATGCTCAGGCAAGAGATATTCCTGCTATTTTAGGTATTGTTAAACAGGAAGACAGAGATGCTTATATTTATAAAGCAAGAACCACCATTGAAATGTTTACCATTGATATGGAAATTCTGGTTAAAATGTCTGAAAAGTTAATCGATGTCAGAAACTACCTGGTAGAGAACAATAATAAGGTATTTGATGTTTATACAAATGTATTAGACTTTATCAAAGACCTGTTGTCTAAGAACAGTGATCTGGTTGTTAAGAGCAGCACAACAACCAATGCAAACGGTGGCACAACCTATTCTTTGGATGTTGTTAACTTAGATGCTGCACAGGAAAACGGCAGAAAGCTGAAATCCTGTTTGGATTCTTTCTTAACACCGGAATTCCTGGCAAAATTCAAGGATGCCTTCGAAGAATTGCTGCGTGATCCCAGCAACAGACCGGCCTTTACCGATACAACCGATAAGTTCAATGCAACCAAGCTGATTCAGCAGTTGTTTGATACCTTGCTGGGCAGATTCTATCATGAAGCTGTTGAAAGATTCTTAATTGCATATTATTCCAACAGCGCCGATATGGATAATATCGAAAAACTGGATGCAGTTATGGCTAACGATGCTGAAAAGAAAGTGGCTCTGCAAACAGCTGCTAACGCTATCTGTAAGGAATTACAGCACAGCGCAACACCTTTATGCCAGATTATCGGCGGTGCCATCGAATCCTTTGCTGAACCGCAGAAGTATATGTGCGTACCCAGCATTTTATATGATGTATTCAGCGAAATTGCTCATACATATTTCAACAAGATTAAAATTTGTAAGAGAGAAAATGCATTCTCCATTGATGTTGTTACCAACCACATTGGTATTCCTCTGACTAAGATTCACGGCATTAATGATGCAGATGTTTCTTATGACCAGGCAGTTTGCAGCAATGTAAACGGTCTCCACCTGGATGAAAATTCTGCTTCTGACTTCAAGATGCTGCCGGCACCCTTCATTTACGAAGCTTGGGAGTGGGTTGGTGGTCATACCTGTACCACAGAAATGAACAACATGAAGCGCGTGAAAGAATTAACTGAAAAGTTGCTTGCATACGGCTTGGTTGAAGACAGCAGAGATGCTAACAATCAGTCCATCAATTTGAGACTGAAGTTCTATTTTGAACAGGAATTGGATGATGCATTTATTGCAGCCTTTGATCAAAAAGCGAAGTTTGAAGTTAATATGGGCACTGTGAATGCAGATTATATTGGCAATTATTTAGCTGCAAACGGCATTGCTGTTCAGCCCCTTCCCATTGGCGTGAATGAAAAAGGTTTAATTTCTTCTATGGAAAACTTCAGCGTAATTATGCGTAAGAATGTTGTTCTGTTCAGAAAAGCAACCGCTTTCTTAGCAAAATACGAAAAGCTGAATGCTGTTGTTGAAAGCTATAAAGGCAACCAGACCGGTGAGTTGGTATTCAATAACAATATGACTGCTTTTGTTAATGCAATCAGAACAGGCATGGTTACTTATAATGCAAACTTCCGTTGCTGGAATTATAATGACGGCATCATGGATAAACCGTTGTATAATTTTGGTATGGTTGGTCCTTTTGAAAGAGTTTATAACTTGTTCTTTGCGTTTATGGCATTCGGTAAGCTGGATGAAATGGTTAAGAACAACATAGAAGCAATCATTAAGGAAAAATTTGCAAATCAGCAGGTTAACTTTGTAATGCCTCCGGAAATTAACGCAGATATTATGAAGTTATTTGCTGCAACTGCACAGCCTATGGATAATACCCAGACCTATGTTCTGGATCGTGAAATGAACAGAGTTGGTGTTAACCAGGCATCTGCAGCTCATGCTGAAGAGTTCGGAATGCCGCTGCCTGTGCATGAAGATAATTATGATGCATTGCGTAAATTCTATAATGCATTCATGCAAACATTTAATTAATTGATAATGTAAGTCGTTTTGGCACAGCATAGCAATATGCTGTGCCTATACGGCTATTTGGGAGGATATTTTGGATGAGCGAACTGAAGCTGAAAATCAGAAATAAAATTTATACTTCCGGTAACCATATTGTGGATACCAAAAATAATCATAATGCAATTGTAGTCTTTTTGGGCAGAATGTCCTCTGAAAATTTGAAACCCTATGTAGATAATTTTTTTAAAGATACATTAAAGTCACAAATTCCGGGTAGTAAAATTACCTCTATTGTCATTGAAAATAACGTGGAGAGTTTACAACAAAAAATTTCCGAAGCAGTTAAAAAAGTGGAATTTAACCCCACGATGACTAATAAATTATATATTTCATTCGTTACATTAATGGATGATGAAATTTTTGAAAGTGCACATAAAATTAATATAGAAGGAATTGAACAATTAAGGGTTAGTGCATTGGGTGGTTTTGCGGTAGAAATCTTCTATGATTTCTATGGGATTTTTGGTTCCGATGCCAACTGTGCCCGTCGAGCAAATGCGAGAAAAACCATCGCTCATTTTCTGGATGAAAATAATGGCGGTGTGAATATAGTTAAAAGAGTTTATCATCAGGCGAGCCCCGGTAATGATTATTACAGGACATCGAAATCGATTACATTTATGATTTTAGTTAGCTTGATTGGTAAGCTTGAGCAACATTCCAGTGTAAAAAGTGAACTGGATGGCGAAAATTATACATGGACAACCTTTGCGTTGTTTGAAAAAAATCTGGCCTCTTTGGTTATTTATGAAATGATTAACAAGTTGTTAAACAACCAGGTTAACGGTACGGAAGTCATATCCTTGGAGAACTTGTTGCAAACGGTTAAAGATGAGTTGAGCCAATTAGAAACTCAGTTTAAGAAAGTTGTTTCTGTAGGAGATTTTAATTACATTCCTATCACGGTTCGCAGAACCGAACGGAAGCTTTCTTTTATGGAAAAAAGCAAGAATATTTTTTCAAAGGATAAAATCAGTGCGATAGAATTCCGCAAAGAGAGAATTGACAATAGTGTGGAAGATTTAATTTCGCAACAAAAAAGAGCATTGCATGAGTTTCTTGCAAAAACCGTTAATGAGGAATATATTGATGCGTTCATTGTAAAACTGATTCGAATGTGTACGGTTATGGAAAGCATTAACAACAGTCAGAATGAAGCATTAATTTTAAAGAGCTTAGAAAGCTGTAAAAAAGAATTGGAAGCTCAAATCAGCACGAATTCGGCTCCTTTAGAAATCAGAAACGGGTACGATTATTTCTTACCCAAATATAATATGATGCTGCTCTCTGCGAAGGTGGCAACTTTAGAAAAAATTATTGAATATTTTAAAAGTAATGTTAATCATTACGTTGAAGTTGTGCAGAAACATTGGAATCAAATGAACATTGAAGTATGTAATATGATTAATGATTTTGCAACCTTCCAGGACTATTTCGTGGGTATTGGTGATTTGATTAATGATAAAACCATTTCACTGATGAGCAGCTACGATGAGATATTGGAAAAAATTGATGTAGGCAGGGTTATCAAAGCCATTGATGACAGTGCAGAAATTTATTCCAGCGTGCTGGCAAGCTATTATGACAATGTACAGGCTGCCGGAGACATAGCCAAACGTTTTGGAGACAGAAACATTGTACCGGATTTTGACAACATTTCCTTCTGTTTGTTTACTCATAAGGATGTTATGTGTCCGGAGCGTTTAAAATCTGTTGTAGACGATTATTGGTTCAGAGAACATGAAATTGCGATTCTGTTTACGGCGAAAAACAATATAACAGATTGTGATAATTTGCCTTTTAAACTTTAATATAGGGGGAATATGAAATGAAATTTAAAACAGATACGTTATTTTTAATCCTTTCATTAGTTATTGGTTTTGCGATTGGTTTTGTGCTGGAAATATGTCTTCGCTATGTGCTGCCGTTTTCTGAAAACCGAATTATGATTATGACGATATATATCGCTGCGTTTGCCTTGGTTATGGGCTTGGTTTTACTGCTAAAAGGCTTGAGCAACGGTACATTTGTTAACATGGGCAAGGTTATGCTTTTAACCCTCCTTGCTTTTGTTGCTTTGGTTGGTTTTACGGCATTGTTTGAATATATCTATGAATTAGATTTTCAGGCAATGAAAAAGTATTCGCCCAAAGAAATGCAATATGTTTTCATTGTGGACGACTCCGGTTCAATGTATGACCGCTTCACAGTAGGCGATAACCAGGGTAACGATAGTAGCGGCAAACGTTTTGATGCTGTTGATGAAATCATTAACAATTTAGAAGAAACCAAGAATTTTGCAGTATATCTGTTCGCAAGAGATGTTAAATGCGTAACAAAATTGGGAACAGAAAGTTCAAAGAATTATAAAATGGACGACAGAGGCACGAGAAGTAATGCCGGTACGCCTATGTTAACGGCTGTGGAAACAGCGATGAATGATGTATGCAAAGGCAAAGATGTACATACAAAATTCATTATTTTAACTGATGGTGAAGCACAGGATAAAGAAAAATATTCAAGTCTTATAGCAGAGATCAAACAAAATGATGCCTCTATCAGTTCAGTAGGCTTCGGCGCTCCGGAAGATGCGTTCCTCCAGAAAATGGCTGATGAAACAGGCGGTGTTTATGTTCGCTCTGATGACCTTAGCTCATTAGGTAACGACCTGGACAAGGTTGTTAAAGCAAAACCGGTAGGTTTATATAAAGATCGTTATTTACTGGGCTCTCGTAATGATGCTACGGCAGGAAACTTTTTATATGCACTTTTAAGAGTGGTATTTTTAATTCTCTTAGGTCTTTTATGGACTGTTGTTAAAATGTTGCTGGTGGGCGAAAAGAAATATACCAAAAAAGCAACTGTAGTTTCTTGCATTTTATGTTCGGTAGCAGGAATTTTGGTTGAATTACTGTGCTTGCCCGGTCTTTGGGTACTGGGCGTGCTGGCAAGAATTTTATTCTGCACACTGTGGGCGTGCACGATTATTCCCACAGTGAATTATCAGCCCAATTTGAATAACGGTAATTTACATTCTGAATTTTCCGGTAGGGCAATTGATGCGCCCAGCGATTTATCTTCAGGCTCACAGGGGGTGGACGGACCTAAATCATTCTTATAATTTAGGTTGTAGCTATGTGTAAAATATTAAAAATGTCATCAAATAACGATAATCTTACGGTTGAGGTTTCCTCAACCCGTGAGTTGACGAATTGTTATTTTGAGCTGTATAGTTATGATTTTTTGAAGGGTGAATATAACGAAAAGCCGTTAATTTCACAGGCTATTGGCAGTGTACATCTATCAACTGACAGTAGTGTTTATCGCTTTATGTATAAAATATCCAACAGTTGCAAGGTGAAATGTGTCATCTC
>SVJT01000087.1 GCA_015068865.1 Oscillospiraceae bacterium
AGCTGACCGGGCATTGTTATATACTGCCGTTAAAATCGGCTCTGAAAGCACGGAAAGACCAATGGCACAGGGCAAAGCGAATAACACCGTGATACGAAGTGTCGATTCAGATAATTTCTTAACCTCACCCATATTTTTCACAGCAAATGCCGCAGAAATAAAGGGTACAACACTCATAGAAAGGGACATAATAATAGTCGGCGGTAAATTAAACATCGGAATGGCATAGCCGGAATAAGCACCATAGAGCACCTCTGCCGGTTTGTTTTGCATCACCTGACCAATGATAACTTCGGAGCTTGACCGACCGAAAAACTCTGTTAATGTATTAAACATTTCCTGAGAAACCACTATGGTCTGCAAGCGCTGACGAATCATAACCATATCAATAATATTGGTTAAGGACGTAACCGCCGCACCAATGGTAATGGGGACAGCAAGCTTTGCAAGATCGGCAAAAATTGCTTTTGTGCTCCGGGAGCCTTCTAAAGACAAGGCACCAACCGGAAATTGATTTTTGCGCTTAAACGCATAGGTAATCACCATGATCAAAAGTGCAAAAAAGGTACCGGCTGTAACACCTAACACAGCACCGGCAGAAGCATTTGCAACACCGGAGGGCATTAATACATAAGCAAGAAGCAAGCCGATAACCAGTTTGCCTAATGCTTCGGCAACTTCAGAAAACGCAGTGGGCTTCATATCAGAAAAGCCTTGGAAATACCCTCTGAATGCTGAAAGAAGAGCGACAAAGAAGATAGCCGGTGCAATGGCTAAAATGCTGAGATAAGAATCCGGCGAATCCACTATGCCAACAAACATTTTTGCACCAAGGAACAGCACCAGCGCTCCTGCTAAACCAATTAAAGCAAGCAAGGAAAGGGCGGCTTTAAAAATTTTACTAACCTCGGCATAGTTCTTTTTAGCAAGGCTTGCCGACACCATTTTAGAAACAGCTACCGGCAGACCGGCAGTTGCAATAACAAACATACAAGCATACAAAAAATATGCCGTATTAAAAATAGCCATACCTTCCTCGTGGATAATATTGGCAAGCGGTATTTTAAACACAGCGCCAATTACTTTAACCAGTAAATTGGCAATCACTAAAATAAAAGCACCTGTTAAATAGGACTGTTTTTTCAATTCAAAACCCTCCCAACGGTTTTGTCCATACTGTATTGTATTTGTAAATACGTTCGTTTATACTATTTACCCAGACAAAAACGGGAAAAAATTTCTTCGACAATTTCATCAGAAACCGTTTGACCGGTAATGGTTCCCAGCGATGTTAATGCCGCATGCATATCAACAGACAGTAAATCGGCAGGCAACCCCATTTCTAACGTCAACAAAGCATTTTTGAGTGCCGAAAGTGCTTCCAGCACTGCCTGTTTATGGCGCATATTTATCACTGCTTCTTCTTGCTTTTGAACGATACTGCCAAGAGAAAACATCTCCTCTACCGTTTTCTCCAGTTGCTTGAGTCCAACACCGGTTTTAGCTGAAATTGAAACTGTGGTTGCGTTTGTAATCTGTTCAGATAACACCGCTTTTTGTTCCAAATCAATTTTATTCAGCACAAATATCGTGTTTTTACCCTGAATTAATGAGAAAATTTCTTCATCTTCTGTCTCAAACGGTCGGCTCATATCCAACACAAAAAATACGAGATCAGCTTTTTGTACATATTCTTTCGCTTTTTGAATACCCATTTCTTCAATTTGTTCGGCATTTGAGCGAATGCCGGCTGTATCAAACAAATTCAACCGCAAATCTCCTAAGCGGATATGTTCCTCAATGACATCACGGGTGGTTCCTGCCTGCTGCGTCACCAAAGCGCGGTCAGTACCGGAAAGTACATTTAAAAGTGACGATTTACCAACATTAGGCTTTCCGACAATCACAGTGTTAATTCCTTCGCGTATCAAGCGACCCTGTTCAGCACGATTTGCCATAGTTTCAAGACTACCGATTAATTCTGTCAGCTTTTCTATAATTTCATCGTTTGGTGCTTCATCAATACCTTCATCCGGAAAATCAGCCATTGCATCTAAATGAGCTGCCAAACCAAGTATTTCTTGGCGCATTTCTTCAATGGGAGCAGATAATTTACCCTGTAGCTGATTAACAGAAAGATTAGCTGCCGCATCGGTTTCAGCCTGAATTAAGTCGATAACAGCTTCAGCCTGGGATAAATCTAATTTTCCGTTTAAAAATGCACGTTTGGTAAATTCGCCGCGACCGGCTAATACAGCACCGTTATGTAAGATTGCAGACAGTACACCACGTGTGACAAGCTGACCGCCATGGCAGCTGATTTCTACCGTATGCTCCCCGGTATAAGAATGAGGCGCGCGCATAACGGAAGCCAACACTTCGTCTAAAATACGACCTTCATATACAATTTTTCCAAAAGCCATGGTATAACCCGGGCGTTCCGATAACGGTTTACCGCCGGAAAATACACGGTCACAAACTGCAAACGCTTCCGGTCCGCTGACACGGATTACAGCGATTCCACCCTCACCCGGCGGCGTTGCAACAGCTGCAATAGTCGTCATTTCTTTCAAAGTGTTCACTCCCTGATTACAATGTTAACTGTTGATAATCTTCTAAAATATAAGAAAGCGCATCTAAAAACTCCGCAACCTGCGGAATTTTTACCAATATTTGAAACGTATGTCTTACTTCTTTAACAAATTCAGGATCCAGACAACCTTTTGCCTCCGGATGGGTCAAAGGACAAAAATTAGCTCTGGGATCACGGATAATTCGCAAAGTGGAACCTTTACGGTATAGCCCAATCAACGGAAAAATACGGCAGGACAGCGGTCGTTCTTCCCGTTTACAAGGACCGTGACAAACCAATAACTCTACAGGCTTATCACTAACTAGAAAATCGGTCTCTATAATGGAAAAATTCTCTTTCCCGACAAAGAGTTTTGCTTCGCCGGGAAAGAGATACATACCGCTTTCACTGTCACCTTGACAGCACAATTTACCACACATTTCACCACAATCGAAGGGAATGGGCGTCAGTTTGTCAAACCGTTTGTAAATTTCCTGATATAATTTGCTTATATGGATGCTACTCATGCTTTATCTAAAGCATCCTTTAACATCTGATTAATTACTTGCGGGTTAGCCTTACCTTTGGAAATACGCATAACCTGTCCCATCAAAAAGCCTAAAGCTCTGTCTTTACCGGCTTTATAATCCACAATAGACTGAGGATTCTGTGCAAGAACCTCCTGCACCATAGCCATAAGTGCCCCTTCATCAGAAACCTGTGAAAGACCAAGACGTTCAACAATTTTTTCAGGGTCTTCGGGTTGAGCAAACATTTCTGCCAAAACCTTTTTAGCAGCACTGTTGCTGATGGTGCCCTTTTCAATCAGGTCAATGAGAGCTTTCAGCTGTTGAGGTGCAAAAGGAATATCCCCTGCTTCTAATTCTTTATCGTTAATAATCTTGGCAATATCGCCCATCATCCAGTTGCTGACCGTTTTAGGAGCAGCACCTAAATTAACCGTTTCATCAAAATAATCAGCCGTCTTTTTGGAAGAAGTCAGCAAAAAGGCATCATATTCAGGCAGACCGTATTCTGCAATATAACGGCTTTTTCTTTCTTCCGGCAGTTCGGGAATGGTGCTTCTGATTTCTTCAATCCATTCATCAGAAATAATCATAGGCAGAAGGTCAGGTTCGGGGAAATAACGATAATCCTGAGCATCTTCTTTAGTTCTCATCACAATACTTTCACCCTTCACGTCGTCCCAGCGACGGGTTTCCTGATAAATCACACCACCGTTTGAAAGGACTTCTGTCTGACGTTTCTGTTCAAATTCCATAGAGCGAACAGCCGCACGGAAGGAGTTAATATTCTTCATTTCGCAACGGGTACCAAACTCTTTCTGCCCTTCGGGACGAAGAGAAAGGTTTACATCGCAACGCAGAGAGCCTTCCTGCATTTTACAGTCAGAAACTTCTGTATATTCCAAAATGGTTTTTAAGGTTTCCAAAAAGATTCTTGCTTCTTCGGGAGAACGCAAATCAGGCTCAGAAACAATTTCAATCAGGGGTACACCGCAACGGTTATAATCCGCTATAGAACAGTTGGCATAATCGTCGTGCACCAGCTTACCGGCATCCTCTTCAATGTGGATACGGGTGATGCCGATTCTTTTGGTTTCGCCGTCTACAACAATATCAACATAGCCGTTCTGACACAAAGGTAAATCAAACTGAGAAATCTGATATGCTTTGGGCAGGTCGGGATAGAAATAATTCTTTCTGTCCTGCTTGCTGTATTGGGTAATAGAGCAATTCATTGCAAGACCGGCTTTAATGGCAAAGTCCACTACCCGTTTATTCAGCACCGGCAAAGTACCGGGCATGCCGGAACAAATGGGACAGGTATGGGTGTTGGGCTCGCCGCCAAATTCATTGATACATCCGCAATATATTTTTGTTTTGGTCTTTAATTCAGCATGAACCTCAAGACCAATGACAGTTTCGTAATTCATGTTCGTCCTCCTATCTTACAATGCCGGTTTGATTTTGGTAATAGTCTTTTCCAAAGCGTATGCTGCATTTAAAATAGCGGCTTCACCAAAAGGTTTACCGATTATCTGCAAGCCGATGGGCAGACCGTTTTCATCATAACCACAAGGCAACACAACTGCCGGCAGACCGCCGATATTCACAGAAACCGTACAAATATCTGCCATATACATCTGCAGGGGATCATCTGTCTTTTCACCAAAGCCAAAGGCTGTGGTGGGCGTTGTGGGTGTTACCAGTACATCGTATTTCTGGAAGGCCTTGTCAAAATCCTGCATAATCATGGTTCTGACCTGTTGTGCCTTTTTGTAATAAGCATCATAATAACCGGAAGAAAGTGCATAAGTACCAATCATAATTCTGCGTTTTACTTCGGCGCCAAAGCCTTCACTTCTGGTTTGGGCATATAAGTCAGCCAAATCTTCAAATTTCTCAGCACGGTAACCGTACTTCACACCGTCAAAACGAGCCAGGTTTGAACTTGCCTCAGCAGAAGAAATCATATAATAAGCAGGCAAAGCATATTCATTTAAAGGCAAGTGCATTTCTTCATAATCTGCCCCCATGGCTTTAAAGGATTCAAGGGCAGCAAGAACTGCTTTTTGCACCGGTGCGCTGATGCCTTCGCCCATATATTCTGCCGGCATACCGATTTTTAAGCCCTTCACATCACCGGTGAGAGCCTGCTCAAAGGAAGAATATTCACGGTTAACACTGGTAGAATCCATAGGATCATAACCCACAATCTGGTCATAAACCAAAGCACAGTCCTGCACATCTTTAGCAAGTGGTCCAATCTGGTCTAAAGAGGATGCAAAGGCAACAAGACCAAAACGGGAAACCGTACCATAAGTGGGTTTCATGCCCACACAGCCGCACAAAGATGCCGGCTGGCGGATAGAGCCACCTGTATCAGAACCCAGGGTAAAGGTTGCTTCATCGGCAGCCACACAAGCAGCAGAACCGCCGGAGGAACCGCCGGGAACCTTTGTTAAATCATAAGGATTTTTTGTCTTTTTAAAGTAAGAGGTTTCTGTAGAAGAACCCATTGCGAATTCATCCATATTCACCTTGCCAAGCAGAACGGTATCTGCATCTTTTAATTTCTTAGCCACCGTGCTGTCATAAGGCGGGCAGAAATTATAAAGCATTTTAGAAGAACAGGTGGTGAGCACGCCTTTGGTGCAAAGATTATCTTTTAACGCAATAGGAACACCGGCGAGAGCACCAACCTGTTCACCGGACGCTATCTTTTTATCAACAGCTTCTGCCGACTGGATTGCTTCTTCAGAGAGAACGGTTACATAACTTTCAACCTTATCTTCAACACTTGCAATTCTGTCTAAATATGCCTTGGTAATTTCAACGGAAGACAGTTCTTTATTTTTAATTCTGTCACGTATTTCATGTGCAGTTAATGTATGCATAATCAAGCTCCTTTTTTGAGTTATTCAACAACCTTAGGTACAGTGTAACCGCCATCTTCTTTTGAAGGCGCATTTTGCAGCATAGCATCTCGATCAAAAGAGGGCTTCACCACATCTTCACGAAAAGCATTGCTCATTGGAATGGCGTGAGCCGTCGGCACAACACCCTCTGTGTCAAGTTCGTTTAGCTTATTGGCAAAACCAATAATACTTTCCATATCCTTAGCAAGAGCCTCTGCTTCATCATCTGTAAATTTCAGACGAGCAAGCTTGGCAACATGCAAAACTTCTTCTTTTGAAATGTTCATTTGTTTCGCTCCTATCTGTATATTTTTATGAATTTAATTGCTTAATTAACGAAATAAATGCTTCTTTGGTTTCCACTAAATGTTCAGCACCAGCAGCTTCAAGCTGTTCTTTGGTTCTGAACCCCCATAAAACACCAATAGAAGTCATACCGGCATTAAGACCGGTTTTAATATCCACATCACTATCACCCACAAAGGCAATTTCTGATGGTGATAAACCCATTTCTTCGGCAATCGCCAAAGGACCTTTTGGGTCTGGCTTACGCGGAATCCCTTCGCGCTCACCGTATACACAGGGTATTTTAAATTCAGAAAACCATTTTTTTGCCAAGTCCTTCACCGGTTCATCAGGCTTATTGGATAAAATAACAATCTGTATATTTTCCTCTGACAAATATTGCATTATTTCTTTAACGCCATCATAAGGTTTTGTTTTAATACTGGAATGTGCGTTATAGTATGCTTTATAAAAAGCAAGGCATTCCTCTACTTTAGCATCATCAGCTCTTACATCCTCCGGCAAGCAGTTTTTTACATAATTTTTAGCACCGCTCCCCACAGCCTGCATATGATAAAAAAGATCGCTGTGCTCAGGATATCCAAAGTGATGAAGCATATAATTCATTGAATCTGACAAATCATCAATGGTATTTAAAATAGTACCATCTAAATCAAATATAACGCCTTTAATCACTAAAATGCCCCCTACCGACTGTCATTCATCAGAATTTTTCCCATCAATCACTCTGTCATCGCTAAAGATCGCTTCATC
>SVJT01000088.1 GCA_015068865.1 Oscillospiraceae bacterium
AGTGATGAAATGATTCCCGAAACCCACGCACACGGTAGCGAACGTGGTGCAACCTATGCACTTTTGGTGGGTTTTTGCGTGATGCTGATAACCGATGTACTATTGGGATAATGACGGAGGGATAGTATGAATAGAATTGGCATTTCTACTTGCGGCTTTCCGTTAACGGAAGAATATTTTGCGGCTCTTGCAGAAACTGAGATTGAAGCTATTGAAATATCTATGTGGTCTTCACAGTATCCGTTCATTGATTATAAAAATCTGAATATGCTGGCGAAGCGATATAGTATTGAGCTTTGGTCATATCATTTGCCGTTTGCTCCCTTTCATGAAATTTTTCCCGGCTCACGGGATGCCTCTGTGCGTAAAAAAACCGTTGATTATTTATCAGAACTGATGAAAAAAGCATCGGACATCGGCATTGATAAATTTGTGATGCACTCCGGTGGGGAAGGAATTTTGCCCGAAGAACGACAGGAACTGATGGAAAATACCATGGAAACCTTCGATAAAATGGCAGAAATTGCCCATAAGCTTGGTGGGATGATTGCCGTTGAAGATCTGCCGCGAAGCTGCTTGGGAAACACAACAGAAGAAGTGCTTCAGCTTGTTAGCGTGAATGATAAACTGAAGGTTTGTTTTGATACGAATCATCTGCTACAGGATGATAATAACGACTTTCTGCGGGCGGTTAAAGACAGACTCCTGACGGTACATATTTCAGACTATGATTTTGTGGATGAAAAGCACTGGTTGCCCGGTGAAGGGGATATTGACTGGCCAACGCTGATGAATACGTTTAAAGAGGTTGGTTATCAGGGCGTCTTTATGTATGAACTGGAGCTTAAAACACCGGATTCCATTATGCGCCCCCGTGATTTGACTTTTGGGGATATTGTTGAGAACGCCAAAACACTGTTTAACGGAAAAACACCAATGGCACTGGGAAAACGGAAATAAAATAAATGAGGCTGTAGCAGAATGAGTTCATTTTGCTGCGGTCTCTTTTTTGATTTGTGACAGAGACCGGCAACACAAAAATTTAAAGATGGAAGATATTATCAAAAAACAAACTATAGACTTTTTTGTCGAATTATGTTATAATGATTTAATATATAAAAATGAAAATGCAGTCTGCATACGGACTGATTATAAGAAAACGGTCATAGAATATAGAGGATGATTGTTGCCGGAAAGAAGGTACATATATGAGCTTGAGCCTGGGAATTGACGTTGGCTCTACAACAGTTAAAGTCGTTTTAATGGCAGAACAGAATATTATATTCAGTCACTATGAGCGTCATTTTTCTCAGGTGAGAGAAAAGACCGCAGAGCTGATTCGAATGGCAAAAGAACATATTGGCACCCGACCTTTTACAGTAGCTGTAACAGGTTCAGCCGGATACGGGTTGGCTATGGCAGCCGATATCCCGTTTGTGCAGGAGGTATACGCAACAGGCGGTGCTGTTCAAACCCTTTTGCATAACATTGATGTGGTTATTGAATTAGGTGGCGAAGACGCGAAAATTCTGTTCTTAACCGGTGGGCAGGAGGAACGTATGAATGGTTCCTGTGCCGGCGGTACCGGTGCATTTATTGACCAAATGGCGGTATTGATGGATGTAACAGTGGATGAATTGGACGAATTGAGTCTTCAGGCAGAGAAACTGTATCCCATTGCCTCCCATTGCGGTGTGTTTGCCAAAACAGATATTCAACCTTTATTGAATCAGAATGCTAAGAAATCAGATATTGCTGCCAGCATTTATCAGGCTGTTGTGGATCAAACCATTATTGGTCTGGCACAGGGTCGCCGTATTGCCGGCAGAGTTGCGTTTTTGGGCGGTCCTTTGCATTTTGCTGAAGGGCTGCGCCGTCGGTTTAAAGAAACCTTGGCGCTTAGCGACGAGAATGCCGTATTTCCTGAAAACTGTCAGTTTTTTGTTGGTGCCGGTGCGGCTTTGTATGCGGTGGAAAACGGGGAACCGATTTGCTTTGATGATTTGATTAAACAGGTTGAAGAAGCAAAAGCTGAAACAAGTGATTTGCACATTTTAGAGCCTTTGTTTTTAAATGAAGAAGAATACACGGCATTTAAAGAACGCCATGCAAAAGCAACTGTTGAGGTTGTCAATCCTGAGGATTACACGGGTGATGCTTATGTTGGTGTCGATTGCGGCAGCACCACCATTAAAATTATATTAATTGGTGATGAAAACCAGATTCTGTATCAATATTACGGTCCCAATAACGGAAATCCGTTGGATTTGGTTCGATATCATTTATCAGAAATCACTAAGTTGTGTGCAGATAGAATTAGCATTCGCGGTTCTGCAACCACCGGATATGGCGAAGAATTGATTAAAAAAGCCTTTCATTTTGATGAAGGCATCGTTGAAACGTTGGCCCACTACCGTGCCACAAGATATTTTCTGCCCCAGGTAGATTTCATTCTGGATATTGGCGGTCAGGATATTAAATGTATGAAAATAAAGAATAATTCCATCGACAGCATTATGCTGAATGAGGCATGCTCCTCAGGATGCGGTTCTTTTTTGGAAACCTTTGCTCGCTCATTGGGATACTCAGCTGAAGAATTTGCTCACATTGGTTTATATGCCAAACGTCCGGTCGATTTAGGCTCCCGATGTACGGTGTTTATGAATTCTTCCATTAAGCAGGCACAAAAAGATGGTGCCGGTGTAGATGATATTTCTGCAGGACTCTGTATCAGCGTTGTGAAAAATGCCGTGTATAAAGTCATCAGAGCCAGAGATATTCAGGAATTGGGTCAGCATATCGTTGTACAAGGGGGAACCTTTTACAATGATGCTGTTTTGCGGAGCTTTGAAAGAGAATTGGGGCACAATGTTGTCCGTCCTTCTATAGCAGGTCTTATGGGTGCTTTCGGAGCCGCGCTATATGCAAAAGAATGTGCTAAAGAAAAAAGCTCTATGCTGAGCGGAGAAGAACTGGCGAATTTTACTTTTGAAACCAAGGAAGTTCATTGCGGATTATGCCTGAATCGGTGTCATTTAACGGTGAATATCTTCCCCGATGGCGGTCGGTATCTTTCCGGCAATAAATGTGAAAGACCCAATCAGAAAACCGATGGAGCTGAAGTGCCAAACGTCTATGAATATAAACGGAATAAGTTGGCATCTTTGCAATCAAAACCGGGCAAAAGAGGAACAATCGGGATTCCGTTTGGATTGAATTTATATGAAACATTACCGTTCTGGCATGCCTTTTTAACAGAATTGGGATATGAAGTTGTGCTTTCCGAGCCTTCGTCTCCCAAGTTATATCGTGCCGGTCGTTATTCTATCCCGTCTGATACGGTTTGCTATCCTGCTAAATTGATGCACGGACACATTGAAAGCTTGTTGGATAAAGGTGTTACCACCATTTTTTATCCCTGCATGACATATAATTTCAATGAAGAAAAAGGAGATAATCACTTTAATTGTCCTGTGGTGGCGTATTATCCTGAATTGCTGCGCGCCAATGTGGAAAGACTTGCATCTGTTCGGTTTTTATATCCCTATGTGGGCTTGCACAGACCGAAGGATTTTACAAAACGAATTTATGAATATTTCCATAAAGTAGATGACAGCATTACCAAACAGGAGATAAAGAAAAGCACTCAAAAAGCGTATTTGGCATACGAGCAGTTTATGCAGGATGTTAAAGCGGAAGGAAAACGGGTGCTTGCCTATGCGAAAGAACACGGGCAGGAGGTTATTGTTCTTGCCGGACGCCCGTATCATATTGATTCTGAAATCAATCACGGCATTGACCGTTTGATTACTTCTTTGGGGGTGGCTGTTGTTTCCGAAGACAGCATCTGCGATTTGACAGAGCCACCAAAGGTGCAGGTGCTGAATCAATGGACGTACCATGCAAGGCTTTACAGTGCAGCTGCATATTGTGCAAGGCACGAAGCATATCTTGTACAACTGGTTTCGTTCGGCTGCGGTATTGATGCCATTACAACAGATGAAGTCAGAGATATTTTAGAAAGCCACGGACAGCTGTATACCCAAGTGAAAATAGATGATATTCACAATCTTGGTGCGGTTCGGATTCGAATTCGTAGCTTATTGGGAGCTGTGAAGGAACGCAGAGAGAAATAATAGGAGTAAAAGTAATGAGTAAGGATTATCCTGTTTTTACAGAGGAAATGAAAAAGACGCATACCATTCTGTTGCCGATGATGTTGCCGATTCATTTTACCCTTTTACGTAAAATTTTAGAACAAAGTGGTTATCGGGCTGAGGTTTTGACCAACGACGGACCCAATATCATTGAAGAAGGACTGCGGTATGTACATAATGATACTTGTTATCCGGCTCTTTTGGTTATCGGTCAGTTTATTGATGCCTTAAAAAGCGGAAAATATGACCCGGATAAAACAGCATTAATGATTACCCAAACCGGTGGTGGTTGTCGCGCTTCTAACTATATTTTTCTGCTGAGAAAAGCGCTTAAACGCAGTGGTTTTTCTCAGGTGCCTGTTATTTCCCTGAATGCGCAGAAGTTAGATGATTCTCCGGGCTTTAAGATAACAATATCACTGGGACTGAAATTTGTTTATGCCGTACTAGCCGGAGATTTCTTGATGCATATATCCAATCAGTGCCGTCCTTATGAGGTGGAAAAGGGTGCGACAGATCGGTTGGTGCAGACGTGGATCAATCATCTGATTACAGCTTGGGACGGGAAGAAAATGATTGGTTTACGTCATTTGAAAAGCAGTTTTAAAAAAATGCTCTCAGATTTTGACTCCATTCCAAAAACAGGTGAAAAAAAACCGCGAGTCGGTATCGTGGGCGAAATTTATGTAAAGTATGCTCCGATGGGCAATAATCATTTAGAGGAATTTTTGCTGTCTGAGGGTGTAGAAGTTGTGTTATTCGGCTTGCTGGATTTTTGTCAATATTGCCTGTCCAATGAATCCGTTGACAGAAAACTCTATGGCGGCAAGTTTAAATCCAGCCTGCTTAGCAAGATTGGCTATCGTGTTATACTATCCCTTCAACGGATGATGAATCGTTTAATCACCCGTCACGGTGTATTTTGGGCACCGAATGATTTTAACAAGACCAGAAAATTGGCAGAACGGTATATCGGCAGGGGTGTCAAAATGGGCGAAGGTTGGCTTTTGACGGTGGAAATGGCAGAATTGATTGAAAAAGGCGTGAACAATGTTATTTGTACACAACCCTTTGGATGCTTGCCAAATCATATCGCAGGAAAGGGTATGATGAATACCATTAAGGCACATCATCCGGAGGCAAACCTGGTTGCCATTGACTACGATTCCGGCGCCAGTATTGTAAATCAACAGAACCGTATCAAGCTGATGCTGGCCAATATTAAACGCACAGAGGAAATGACAGTTTCAAAAGAAACTGAGAAGGTTATTTCAACGAAAGGTCTTTCAATGTAAAAGAGGGGTATCGGATGAGAAAAGGTGAACCCATTACGACTTATACAGGAATTGATTTTTATATTTTAGATCCCCGTTCGGAGGATGTGGAAGATATTGATATTGCCCATGCGCTTTCGCTTATGTGTCGGGCAAACGGTCATTATATCTATTTTTATTCCGTGGCACAGCACTGCCTTAATTGTTTACAAGAGGCAAGGGCAAGAGGGTTTGATGCGCGCTTGCAGATGGCGGTGTTAATTCACGATGGCAGTGAAGCATATATTTCAGATATTACCCGACCGGTAAAACAATACCTTCCAACCTATATGGA
Organism: Oscillospiraceae bacterium; assembly: GCA_015068865.1. Lineage (GTDB taxonomy): Bacteria > Bacillota > Clostridia > UBA1381 > UBA9506 > UMGS755. The sequence continues at coordinate 5,766 of SVJT01000088.1, forward strand.
TTATGAATATGCCATTCAATCCATGTTGTATGAGCATTATGGTGTGGGTGTTTTAACAGAAGAAGAAAAAGAAGCAATATCTGCAGTTGATGATACGGTGCTTTTCTATGAGTTTGAGGTATTGCACAAAAGAAGCTTTGAAAAACAGCAACCGGAAAAGAAGGCTGAATTTGATTTTTCTGAACGGAGTGTTCGGGCAGTTGAAGAAGAGTTTTTGCGAGAATTGAAAAAGCTTTCAGCTGCACTTTTGCAATAGGAGGGATTTTGTGGGTTGGATTTATCAATATGATATATATCTGGTGATACGCTTGCTGATTGCGGCTCTCTGCGGTGTTTTAATCGGAATGGAAAGAAAGAACAGAGCCAAAGAAGCAGGAGTGAGAACACATTGTTTGGTGGCATGTGCAGCGGCATTGATGATGGTTTTATCCAAATATGCCTATTGGGATGCACTGAGCGATACATCACGGCTTGACCCGTCTAAAGTGGCTGCCAGTGTTGTGAGCGGGGTCGGGTTCTTAGGTGCCGGTATGATTTTTGTTCACAAACGGAACATTACCGGTTTAACAACGGCGGCAGGCATCTGGGCAACAGCCGGTGTGGGAATGGCGATTGGCTCCGGAATGTATGTGGTGGGTATTGCTATGACCCTTTTGATTTTGCTGGTACAAATTGTGTTACATTCAGACAATAGTTGGTTTCGTCCGTCTAAGCTGAAGCGTTTGACCTTCAGTTGTCCGGAAAACCCGAGAACGCAATCTGAAATCACAGAGATGCTACAGAAAAAAGGAATAACAGTCAGTGATGTCAGTATGAAAAAGGACTCAAAGAATAATCTGGTTGAATTCAGCTTGCTTCTGGAAATACCGGAGGATGTTCCGGTTTCGGAAATTATTAATGAATTTGAAGGAGATTGTACTCTGACATTGGACTATTAAGTAAAAGCGACTATCATGTTGATAGTCGCTTTTTGTATAACGAAAACCACGCTAAGCCTGCGTGGTTCAATAGAGGTTAACCGATAAACAAAAATAAATCAAAAAGAAACAAACCAAAATTTAATTGAATAATAAAATGAGAAATTTGGCAACAATTTTTTTTGTTATGCAAAGCTGC